>CAZDIF010000517.1:0-2199 GCA_964505365.1 uncultured Actinomycetota bacterium | reverse complement strand
CCGACACCGCCGTCGGTGCCGGTACCGGGACGAGCGTCGACGTGGACATCGCGATCATCGACACGGGCATCGACGACCACCAGGACCTCACCCTGCACCAGCACGTGAACTGCCAGTCTGGGTTGGTGCTCGGCCTCCTGGGCGGATCGTCCGGGTGCAGCGAGGGCGGCACCGACGACAACGGGCACGGCACCCACGTCGCCGGGACGGCCGCCGCGATCGACGACGGCGACGGCGTGGTCGGCGTCGCTCCCGGTGCGCGCCTGTGGGGCGTGAAGGTCCTCGGCGGGCTGCTCGGCACCGGCAGCATGAGCGACGTCATCGCCGGCGTCGACTACGTCACCGAGCACGCCGACCAGATCGAGGTGGCGAACATGAGCCTCGGCGGCTCCGGGTCGTCGCAGGCGATGGACGACGCGATCGCCAACGCGACCGCGGCGGGCGTGGTCGTGGTCGTGGCCGCCGGCAACGACTCCACCGACGCCGAGGGCTTCACGCCCGCCAACTCGCCGGACGCCGTCACCGTGTCCGCCATCACGGACCTCGACGGCCAGCCGGGTGCCCTCGCCGACGGCTCGTGCAACGGCGGGGACGACGAGTTCGCCACGTACTCCAACTACGGCGAGGTGGTCGACATCGCTGCCCCGGGCTCCTGCATCCTGTCCACGCAGGACGGCGGCGGCACGACCTCGCTGTCCGGCACGTCCATGGCCTCACCACACGTGGCCGGCGGGGCGGCCTGGTACATCGCCGACAACGGCATCACCCGCGACGGGAACCGTCGGGACACCGTGCTCGCCGGCCTGCTCGCCACCGCCGCCGCGCAGGACGGCGCGTGCGGGTTCACCGGCGGCGTCACCGACGAGCCGCTGCTCGACCTCGACGGCTGCTAGAACGGCAGCGCGAGGCGGCGGCCGTCCAGTGCGGCGGCGGCCGCCTCGGCGGCAAGCGCCGGGCCGATGACGTTGCCGTGGCCGCTGTAGGCGCCGACGACGTGGACGCCGTCGTCGACGGTGCGGCACACGGGCAGCCGGTCGTCGGTGAACGCGGCCCGCGCGGCCCACCGGTGGGTGACCGGGGCGGTCACACCCCGCCGCACGAGCTCGCGGTCGAGGTGCTCCTGCACGACCTCGGTGGGGACCGGCGGCGCGTCCCACTCCTGGTCTCCGCCCACGTCCCGACCGCCACCGAGCAGCACCTCGCCGGTCGGCAGCTGCTGGACGTAGTCGTGGCCCCAGCGGCGGTACTCCGGTCGCGGCAGGCGCGTCGACGCCTCCGGCGCCGTGGCCAGCATCTGCAGCCGGGCGGTCCGCACGCCGGCCAGCGGGACGACGTGCTCCAGTCCCCCGTCGACGGCCACCAGTACGTGTCGGGCGTGGACCACCGCCGTCTCGGTCTCGGCGCAGCCGGGCCGGACCGCGACCACGCGTGCGGGGGCGTGCAGCCGCGCGCCGGCCTCCTGTGCCCGGTGGGCCAGGCGGCGGCAGCGGGCGACCGGGTGGACCACGCCGTCGCCCGGGACCACCAGGCCGCGGCCCTCGGGGCCGGCGTGGGCCTCGACCGCCAGGCCGTCGGCCTGCATCGCTCGCCGCTGGGCGTCGACGTCGACCTCCTCGACCGCGTCGCCGGCCAGCCGCAGGCTGCCGACCCGTCGCGCTGTCGGTTCGGCGTCGAGGACCTCGTCGAGCCGGTCACGCGTCCAGTGGAACGCCCGCACGGCCCGGGCCCGACCCAGCCGGGCGACGGCGTCGTGGTGGAACAGGGCCAGGCCGGCCAGCAGGAACCCGCCGTTGGCTCCCGCCGCGCCACCCGCGACGCCGACGGCGTCGAGTCCGACGACGTCCGCCCCCTCCTCGGCCGCCAGCACGCAGGCGGCGAGGCCGGAGGCGCCGAGGCCGACGACGACCAGGTCGGCGGACGTCGAGCCGGTCAGTGGGGGGACCTCGACCGGCCGTCCCGGCTCCAGGTCGAACCACGCCGGGTGGTCCGTCATCGCCGGACGTACGGCTCGACGGCGGCGACGAGGCCGTCGATGTCCGCCACGGTGACCGTGAGGCCGGGATGCGGCAGGCGCCCCCGGCCGAACAGCGCGCCGACGGGCTCGTGGAAGCACACGCACACGCCGGCGTCGCAGTTGGTGCCGAACGTCGCGCCGCCGTCCGTCAACGACCAGCGCGGTCCGATCGCCCGCCACCAGCG
>CAZDIF010000516.1:0-2204 GCA_964505365.1 uncultured Actinomycetota bacterium | reverse complement strand
CGACGAACCGGGCGCCGCGCCCCTGCCTCGCCGTGTCCCCCCGACGGACGCCTGGGAGGTCCGGGCCGACGGCCAGCCGCTGGTCGTCGAGGACGCCGTCGGCCGGGGTGACCGTTCCTTCAGCAACGGCGAGGTCCGCCTCACCCCGCCGCCGGCCCACGGTGTGCGCCTCGAGGTCGCCGTCACCGTCCTGCCCGGCACCGACCCCCTGACCGCGACGATCGAAGGATCGCCATGAACGGCCGCGACCGCTTCCTCGCCGAGGCCGCTGAGCTCGACACCGAGCTGGCCCACCACCTGATCCGCACCTTCCCCGAGGGCACGCGCACGGCCCAGGACGCCGCGGCGGCGATCGGGTGCGAGGTCCGCGCCATCGTCAAGTCGCTGGTGTTCATGACCGACGACGAGCAGCCGCTGCTGGCGCTGGTCAACGGGGCGTCGCGGGCCGACGAGGAGCTGCTCGCGCAAGTGGTCGGGGCCGGGTCCGTCCGAAAGGCGACCGCCGACGAGGCGCGCGACCACACCGGCTACGCGATCGGCGGCACTCCGCCGTTCGCCCGCGTGGGTCGGCTGCGGCGCGTGTGCGACCGGCGGCTGCTGGACCTCGACGAGGTGTGGGCCGCCGCCGGCACGCCACGGGACGTCTTCCCGATCGCACCGCAGCGGCTGGTGGACCTGACCGACGCGACCGTCGCCGACATCGTGGCGGACTGACGCCGGCGCCGCTAGCGGCCGTCGACGAACGGGGAGCCGGCCCGGTCGACGTGGGCCTGCACCGCCGCCACGTCCTCGGTGACCCGGACCGCCGTCGGCGCGACGCCGGCCAGCACCTCCAGCCGGTGGTCGAGGTCGTCGCGCGCCCGCCCCTGCAGGTGGCCCCCCACCTCGACGAGCACCCGGTCGTGGCGAATCTTCTGGGTGGGGGCGCGCAGCTCGACCCGCCAGGCCTCGACCCCGTCGGTCTCGGCCAGCACCACCCCGGCCGTGCGGAAGTCGAAGTGGCGCACCATCCCGTCGGCGTCGGTCACCTCGGGCTGCCACGCGAGCTCGGCAACCTCGCCGACGATCCGCGGGGCGGTGATTCCGGACGCCGGGCACGGCGTGGTGTCGATGCCCTCCACCCAGGTGCCGGTCTGGTAGCGGAGCAGCGCCGTGCCGTGCCACCCGGCGGAGGTGATCGCCAGGTCGCCGCCACCGTCGACGGGCTCGCCGGACATGCCGTCGACCACCTCCAGCACCTCCAGGTCCGGGTAGGTCACCAGCCCGGTGGGAGCCTCGCGCGGCTCCGCCCACAGCACCCGCGCCTCCGGCGGGGCCCACAGGGCACGGACGACCAGCCCGTCCTCGGTGGCGCCGGCGGCCCGCCAGGCCTCGCCGATCGACCGGCGGGTGTCCTCGTCCGGCGGCGGCCCCACGGTCAGGACCGTGTGGACCCGGGGTGCCTCGACGCCGTAGTCGACCATCGCGGCGGCCAGCGCGATGGCCTCGTCGACCGGCACCGCCACGACGGTCGTGGGGACCAGCGCGAACGAGTCGACGACCCGCTCCAGCTCGTCACCCGCCCCCCGGGGGTGCAGCGCCAGGATCGACGCGCCCAGGGCGAGGTCGTGCACGCCCCACCACGTCAGCCGGGGGCCGGCGGGGACGGCGTTGACGAGGTAGTCGGCGTCGTCCAGCCCGAGCACCCGGGCCGCCCGGGCACCGCACCGGTACCGCCGGTCGAGGTCGGACCGCGACGACGCCACGGCCAGGTCGTCGTCCGCCCCGCCGCGCTGGACGTGCAGGGGCTTGTACTCCTGCAGGATCGTCCGGCGGGCTCCCTCGCGGCCCTCGCGCCGGATGGCCCCGGCGATGCCCAGCAGCGTCGACGACGACGCCCGGGCCTTGACCTGCGCCTCGGTCGGGCGCATCAGCAGGGCCGGACCACCGGGGCCGCCGGCGCCGCGCACGTCCGCCTCGCGCACCGACCGGAAGCGGGCGAGGTCGTCGAGGCTGGACGCCGCGCCCACCTCGAAGCCCGCTGCCTCGGCCCGCCCCGCCCAGTAGGGGCTGAAGGTGGTCGCCGCCGGCAGCCACGACGACACCGTCAGGGCCTGGACGCGGTCGTGCTCCGACGCGGAGCGTCGATCCCAGGGAGCGGTCACGCCGACGGGCCTTTCGTGGTTCGCCGGGCGCGCAGCCTACGCGCCGCGACGAACGATACG
>CAZDIF010000515.1:0-2207 GCA_964505365.1 uncultured Actinomycetota bacterium | reverse complement strand
CCCGTCGCCTCGCGGTCGAGGGCGCCGAGCATCGTCTGGATCGCGCCACGGAGCACCAGTTCGAGCACGGGACCGGCCACGGGCACGGTCGGCTCGAAGCTGCACGCGTAGTCGATCTCGGTGCCGCCGCCGTCGGACTCGAGCCGCACGTCCGCGCGGTGGTCGCGGACCGGGAGCCCGGCGACGATCGTGTAGGCGAGGTGCTCCTCGGGAGTGAAGGCCAGGACCTTCTCGCGCAGCCCGACCGGCCCGACGCCGAGGAAGCGCACGGCCCCGACGCCGTTGGGGTCGTCGGTCCCGGGCGTCTCGAGCCGGGAGGCGGGCAACCGCGTCCACCCGGCGTAGCCGGCGTGGTCGGCCAGCAGCGGCCACACCACCTCGACCGGGGCGGCGACACGGCGCGTCAGGCGGAAGGAGCGGACACGGGGCATGGGGCCTCCGGGGTCAGGGGCGTTCGAGTTGGGCACGGACGTCGTCCGGCACGGCGGGCGTGGTGGCCATGCGGAGCGGGGTGACGGTCACGATGTGCTCGGCGGCGGCCTCGATGTCGGTGCCGGCGAGCTCGGCCCACGGTTCGACCGTGACGGTCTGGTGGCGCCACCCCCCGTCGTCATGAGGGCCGAACAGCGGGCCGTACCCGACCCGCGCGAGCGCGGTGACGCGCCGCGGCGTCTCGGGGGTCGCGGCGAACGGCACGTTGACGCTGACGACGTCGGCGTGCTCGGCGAGGCCGGAGTCCAGCACCTCGTCCAGCAGGTCGGTGCACAGCCGCCCGAGCTCGCGCCAGCGCTCCCGGTTGGCTGGCTCCTCCACCTGCCCCCGCCACGAGGCCCAGTCCCCGCCCCAGGTGCCGGTGGAGAACGCGATCGCCGGCACGCCGGCCAGCCATCCCTCGACGGCGGCACCGACCGTGCCGGACGACAGCAGGAAGGCCGACCCGTGGTTGAAGCCGAGGTTGATCCCGGACACGACGACGTCGACCCGGCCGGCGAGGACCTCGTGGACGCCGAGCTGCACGGCGTCGGCCGGCGTGCCGGTGGTGGCGTGGATCGTCCGGCCGGCACGCTCCTCCTCGCGGAGGTGGACGACGCCGTGGCGGGTGATGGCCTTGCCGATCCACGACCGCTCGCCGTCGGGGACGACGATCGCGACCTCGTGGCGAGATTCGAGCGCCTCGGCGAACGGCACCAGCGCCGGGCTGTCGACCCCGTCGTCGTTGGTGAGCAGCAGGCGTCCCATCGGATCGGCCACTCAGCGGCAGACGTCGTCGGCCCGCGCGGCCTCGGCGACGGCCGCTCCGACGGTGGCGCCCACCGCGGGGTGGAAGACCGGCGGGACGATGCGGCCCTGCTCGACCTCGGTGGCGGGCACGCACGCGGCGATGGCCTTCGCGGCGGCGACCTTCATGTTCTCGGTGATGGCCGTCGCGCCGGCGTCGAGCGCGCCCCGGAAGATGCCGGGGAACGCGAGCACGTTGTTGATCTGGTTCGGGTAGTCGCTGCGCCCGGTGGCGATGACGGCCTCGGGGTCGTGGACGTCCTCCGGCAGGATCTCCGGGTCGGGGTTGGCGAGCGCGAACACGATCGGCCGGTCGGCCATCGTCGCGACCTGGTCGCTCGTGACGAGGCCGGGCCCGGACACGCCGACGAACACGTCCGCACCGGCCAGCAGGTCGCCGAGCGGGCCCTCGACACCTCGGGGGTTGGAGTGCTCGGCGATCCAGCGCTTGATCGAGGTGAGGCCGTCGCGGCCCGGGTGCAGGGCGCCGTGGCGGTCGGCCACGACGATGTCGGTGACGCCGACCGAGTGCAGGATCTTCGTGATCGCGACACCCGCGGCCCCCGCGCCGGCCATGACCACGCGCAGGTCGTCGTGCTTCTTGTCGACGATCGCGAGCGCGTTCTCGAGCGCGGCCAGCGTCACGACGGCCGTGCCGTGCTGGTCGTCGTGGAAGACGGGGACGTCCAGGGCCTCGCGCAGCCGGTCCTCGATCTCGAAGCAGGCGGGCGCGGCGATGTCCTCGAGGTTGATGCCACCGAAGGCCGGCGCGATCCGGACCACGGCGTCGACGATCTCGTCGACGTCGGTGGTGTCGAGGCAGATCGGGAACGCATCGACACCGGCGAAGGTCTTGAACAGCGCAGCCTTGCCCTCCATCACCGGCAGGGCCGCCGCGGGGCCGATGTTGCCGAGCCCCAGCACCGCCG
>CAZDIF010000514.1:0-2207 GCA_964505365.1 uncultured Actinomycetota bacterium | reverse complement strand
GCTTGGGGTGCCAGCAGTAGCTGACCGAGTCGTCCGGGTTGAGGTAGTACAGGCAGGCGTTGCACTGCTCGCCGAACTTCGGCTGGGCGACCCACTGGTTGTCCTCGACCAGCGTGTACCAGTGCTTCTTCGCCTCGACGATGTCCTCCTGGGACATCTCCTCGTCCGACTCGCCGATGGCCTCCCAGCGGTCGCACCACCAGGACCCGCCGACCATGATCTCGAGCTTGTCGTGCCAGCAGTACGAGATCTCCTGCGACGTGTCCGCGTAGAAGTGGCAGTTGTCGCAGCGCTGCTCTCCTTCGGGGGTGCCGCGGAGGCTGGTCTCGTCCTTGGTCCGCAGGAAGGCGAGGGCGAGCTCCTCGTCCCTCTCGGTCGGTTCGGGGATCGGGAGGTCGGGCTCCGACATCGGCGGGCTCCTTGATGAAAGGGGAGAAGGCGGGAGTGGAGGGCCCGGCACGCTAGTGAGAACGCTTCTCATTCCCCAACCACGCGCCTGCCCGCTCGGACAGGTCCAGTAGGTTCCCGCCGCGACGACGAGGAGCTCGCCGTGACCCAGACACCGCCCGATCCCACCGAGGACGCCCGCATGCGCGCGGCCCATGCGCTGCGCCGTTTCGGGCACACGCTGATGGAGCGCGAGGCCGACGAGGAGCTGCTCGCACGCGTCACCGAGGCCGCCGAGCGGACCACCGCCCAGCTCGAGGAGGCACCGCGCCGGACCCGGGACCTCGTGCGCATCAAGCAGCAGTTCTTCCCCGCGGACGTCGCCGACGGGGACCGCATCGTCCACTTCGACCACTGCTTCGTGTCGGGCCACTGGAACCCGCTCGGGATTGGCATGGAGGCATATCGGGAGGGCGACGGCGTGCGAGCACTGGTGAATCTGGGGCCGGCGTTCGAAGGCGCCCCGGGCCGCTCGCACGGCGGGATCGTGGCCGCCATCTTCGACGACGTGATGGGCTACCTGCTGACGGTGCACGGGATCCCGGCGTTCACCGGCGAGCTGACCGTTCGCTACCTCGCCCCGACGCCCATCGGAAGCGAGCTGACCTACCGGTCCTGGGTGGTGCACCGAGACGGGCGACGGCTCCTGACGGAGGCCGAGGCGACCAGCGATGGTGACCGCATCGCCACGGCCACGGCGACCTTCATCGAGGTCGATCCGGCCCGGTTCCGACCGTGAGCTTCACCCGCGAGCAGCTGCTGTCCCATGTCGGCGCCGAGGTCGCCGACCTCGTGGGGGAGCGGGTCGACCTCGTGTTCGTCGGCATCAACCCCGGACTGTGGACCGCCGCCACACAGACCCACTTCGCCCACCCGTCGAACCGGTTCTACCCGGCGCTGCGGCGCGCAGGGATCGTCACCCGGGACATCCCACCGGACGGGATGGACGACGAGGACCGCCGCCACCTCACCGACCGCGGCATTGCGATCACCAACATCGTGGCTCGCGCCACGATCCGGGCCAGCGAGCTGACCTCGGACGACCTGCGCGCCGGGGCCGAGGACCTGGTGGAACGGCTCGAGAGCTGGCGCCCGAAGGTCGTCGCCGTTGCCGGCGTCACCGCGTACCGGACCGCGTTCCGCCGGCCGAAGGCCGTGCTGGGTCGGCAGGAGGAGACACTGGCCGGCGCCGAGCTGTGGGTCGTGCCCAACCCGAGCGGCCTCAACGCCCACGAGACCGTCGACACCCTGGCCGACTGGTACCGCCGGGTCGCGGACGCCGCCGGCATCCTCGGCTAGCCGAAGATGGGCAGGCCGCCCTCGCCGGGGTCCGGGCCCTGGCCCTCGGCCGGCAGGGCGTCGACCGCGTGCTGCAGCGGGTGGAGGAACGGCATCGCGGTCGGGTCGAGCTCCTCGCCGGGGACGAAGTCGCCCAGGGCGTCGTCCACGAGGGGCGCCGCCGAGATCTCGGGCGCGTGCCGCCGCGCGCCGTAGACGATGACGACGGCGTCCTGCTCGCCGACCTCCGCCTCGACGAGGAATCCCCACGCCGGCACCTGGTTCGCCGTGATCTGGTCCTCGGCGAACTGCGCGAGGTAGGTGTGGCGGGCCTCGTCGTCCTCGGGGAAGCGCGGCAGGGACAGCAGCCTCGTGCGCTCCGGCCCCGGCAGCACCACCGTTGGTGGCACCGGCCGCTCGCCCTTCGACACGACGTCCTTCGCCGCCTCCTCACAGACGAAGCGCAGTTCCTCGAACTTCAC
>CAZDIF010000513.1:0-2208 GCA_964505365.1 uncultured Actinomycetota bacterium | reverse complement strand
CCGGACATCTCGTGGGGGTACTTGTCGGTCCAGCCCTCGAGCCCGACACGGGCGAGCGCGCCTTCGGCACGCTCCCGGCGCTCCTCCTCGCCCACGCCCTGGATCTTCAGGCCGTACGCAGCGTTGTCGCCGACGGTGCGGTGCGGGAACAGGGCGAAGTGCTGGAACACCATGGACATCTTCTGTGCCCGCAGCGACCGCAGGTCGCTGTCGGACATGCTGCCGATGTCCTGGCCGTCGAGCTCGACCGTGCCGTGGGTGGGCTCGATGAGGCGGTTGAGCATCCGGATGACGGTCGACTTGCCCGAGCCGGACAGGCCCATGACGACGAAGAGCTCGCCCTGGTCCACCTCGAAGTCGACGTCCTGCACGGCGACGACCTGGCCCGTCTCCTTGTTGATCTCGTCCTTGGAGCGTCCCTCGGCCAGCATGTCGAGCGCGCGCCGTGGGTTGGTGCCGAAGATCTTGGTGAGTCCGGCGACGCGGATCTGGGCCATGGCGACTGCTCCTGTCGAAACGGGTGGGGCGGTCGAACTGCACCGGCGCCGGGGGTCGCGCCGGGGCCCCGTTGGGGTTCGGCGACGCAGGACGCACGGTCCTGGGCCGCGACCCAACGGTCGAGGGTAGGAAGGCTCGTGCCACACGTCCAACGATTGCGGGTCAGGCCCTCTCGCAGCCCGCCCGCAGGTCGGCGACCAGCGCCGCGATCCGGTCCGGCGCGCCGGCCGGGTCCCCGTCGGCCGCGGCGGCGACCACGGCGCTGCCCACGATCACGCCATCGGCGTGCGCCGCCACCGCCCGAGCGTCCTCGCGGGTCTTGACCCCGATACCGACGGCGACGGGGGTGTCGGTGCGTGCCCGGACCCGCTCGACCAGGGCCTTGGTCTCGTCTCGGGAGACGTCCTTCACCCCGGTCACGCCGAGCAGTCCGGCGGCGTAGACGAAGCCCGTCGACGCGGCCGCGATGGCGTCGAGGCGCTCGTCCGTGGACACGCTGGAGGCCAGGAAGACCGTGGCCAGGTCGCTGGCGCGGGCGGCGCGCGTCCAGTCGCCGCTCTCGTGGGCCGGCAGGTCGGGCAGGATCACGCCGGCGAGCCCGGCGGCCGCGCACTGCTCGGCGAAGCGGTCGTAGCCGCGGGCGTCGGCGATCGTCACGTACGTCATGCACAGCGCCGGGACGTCCACCTCGGCGGTCAGGGCCGTGCACAGCGCGACGTGGTCGGCCACCGTGTGGCCGGCGTCGAGCACGTGCTGGTTGGCGCGCTGGATCGTCGGCCCGTCCATCATCGGGTCCGAGAACGGGAACCCCACCTCCACCAGGTCAGCACCGGCCTCGACCGCGGCACGGAAGCCGGCCATCGACGTGTCGGGATCGGGGAAGTTCGCCGGCAGGTAGATCACCAGGGCCGCACGGTCCTCCTCCCGGGCGCGCGCGAACGCGGCCTCGACCTGCTCGGCACCGTCGACCGACCGGCCCTCGATGCGGTCCAGCGTCGTCTCGCGGGGGATGAAGTCGTCCCTCGGCCGGTCGTCGGCCTCGATGCGGATCGGCTCAGGCATCGTCGCCCTCCTCCGGCAGGCCGTGACCGGCCTCGCTCACCCGCTCAAGCTCCCAGCCGGCAACGCGGACGACCTCGTCGACATCCTTGTCGCCCCGGCCGGACACGGTCAGCACGACGCTGGCCCCCGGGGCCAGCAGGTCGGTCCCGTGCGCCAGCAGCCACCCGATCGCGTGGGCGGGTTCGAGCGCCGGGATGATGCCCTCCAGCTCGGACAGCCGGCGGAACCCGTCGAGCGCCTCGGTGTCGGTGGCGGCGACATAGGTCGCCCGGCCGCTGTCGGCGAGGTGGGCGTGCTCGGGGCCCACGCCCGGGTAGTCGAGCCCGGCCGAGATCGAGTGGGCGTGCTGGACCTGCCCGTCGTCGTCGACCAGCGCCACCGACCGGGCACCGTGCAGGACCGCCTCGCGGCCCTCGGTGATGGTGGCGGCGCTGCGACCCGAACCGATCCCCTCGCCGGCGGCCTCGACCCCGATCAGCGCGACGTCGGGCTCGTCGATGTAGTGGGCGAAGGACCCGATCGCGTTGGAGCCGCCGCCCACGCAGGCGAGCACCGCGTCCGGCAGATCCGATCCGCTCGCTCCCCCGCTCGACCCCCCCTGCTGATCGGCGAACTGCTGCCTCGACTCCTCGGAGATGACGGCCTGCA
>CAZDIF010000512.1:0-2211 GCA_964505365.1 uncultured Actinomycetota bacterium | reverse complement strand
TCGGTCAGGGTGATCACGTTCGTCGTCTCGACCTGGGTGTCGGCGCTCACGTGGGCTCCTTTGCGTCCCGGGCGGCCGGGCGTGTGGTGCAGAATCGTCGGGTGCTCTCGGGGTGCAACGCGCAGTGTACCGAGAACCTTCCGGTCCCCGGGTCACGTCCCCAGACGGCGTGCGAGACGCCGTCCCGCCGCCTGCAGCGCCTCCCGAGCCTCATCCGGCGACGAGGAGGGCACGGTCTCGACGCTGGTCGCGTCGACCGGCGACGCCGTCTCGGCGTCGAGGGCCACCCGGCCGGCCACCAGCGCCGTGGTCACACCGGCCGCGTTCCCGCGGGCGACGACCTCGCCCACGACCTTGCCCTCGAACGACGTGGCGTCGAGCCGCCCCTCGCCGGTGACGACCACGTCCGCCGCGTCCAGCTGCTCCCCGAAGCCCACGAGGTCCATCACGGCGTCGACGCCCGGGACGATCCGGCCGTCGAGGGCGGCGGCCAGTGCGAACCCGAGGCCGCCCGCCGCC
Source organism: uncultured Actinomycetota bacterium (assembly GCA_964505365.1). GTDB lineage: Bacteria > Actinomycetota > Nitriliruptoria > Nitriliruptorales > Nitriliruptoraceae > CAWCLK01. The sequence goes on along the minus strand of CAZDIF010000512.1, from coordinate 1,692 downwards.
CCCGTGCCGTCCTGCTCGCGCAGCCCCGCGGCATCGAGGTCGCGCTCGACGACGTCGGCCCACGAGGCCAGCGCGTCGGCGAGCTGGTCGACGACCTCCGGCGTCGCGCCCTTCTGCGGCCCGAAGCGGCGGGCGGCCTCGGCGAGGCGGGTGCGGACGTCGGCCAGCAGGACCACCTCGACGTCCGCCCAGCCGGGGTCGACCCAGCCCGGTTCAATGGCCGTGGCCCGGTGCAGGTCGGCGCCCCCCACCTTCAGGCCGGAGCCGTCGGCGGCCGTCACGCGGTACCCGAGGCCGCCGAGCGCCCCCGCGCCACCGTCCACGGTCGCCGAACCGCCCAGGCCGACGAGGACACGCGACGCCCCGGCCTGGCGGGCGGCGTCGAGCAGCTGCCCGACGCCCCAGGTGGTCGCGCGCAGCGGGTCGCGGGACTCGGCGGGCACGAGGTGCAGGCCGCAGGCCTCCGCGCTCTCGACCACGGCCGTGCCGTCCGGCCGGATCAGGACGCGGGCCGTGGCCGGGTGGCCCAGGGGACCGGCGACCTCGACGTCGACCTGGCGATCCTCCGGTCCCTCCACCACGGCCAGCAGCCCCTCGCCGCCGTCGGACAGCGGGCAGGCGACCACGGTGTCGTCGGGACGCTCGGCGCCCCACCCGAAGGCGAGCGCGGCTGCCACGTCGGCCGCGGACAGCACACCACCCATGGAGTCCGGGGCGATCACGACGTGCACGACGGGGCTCCTGGGGGCGGTCTCGCGGGCAAGGCTAGGGCGCCGCGGGGAGGCCATCGACGGTGCTGGTATGCTGCCCGCCACGAATTCTTGTCAGTTTGACAGAAACTCGGAAGAGGTCTCCCATGACGCCCGCCGCCACCGCCCCGCTCGAGCGCCCTCGCGCGGCCCGGATCCGTCCCGACGCCGACCGGCCGACGATCCCGGCCGACTCGCCGCTGCTCCTGCTCGGACGCAACGCCGACCCGGACACGGAGAAGGGCGTGTACTGCCCGGGGGACCTGCCCGCGCCAGACGACCCGGCCCTGGCCGATCGGGCCCGTGCGGCCCGCGAGGCGCTGGGCGACCGCGTGGTCGTGCTCGGCCACCACTACCAGCGGGACCAGGTGATCGCCTTCGCCGACGAGCGGGGCGACTCCTTCGCCCTGTCGCGCTTCGCCGCCGAGGCGGACGCCAGCTACATCGTGTTCTGCGGCGTCCACTTCATGGCCGAGTCGGCCTCCATCCTCGCCCGCGAGGACCAGACCGTGATCCTGCCCGACCTCGCGGCCGGGTGCTCCATGGCCGACATGGCCGAGCTGCGCCAGCTGGCCGACTGCTGGGACCGTCTCGGGCGTGCCGGGGTCGCCGCCGACACCGTGCCCCTGACCTACATGAACTCCACCGCCGCCATCAAGGCGTTCTGCGGCGAGCGCGGCGGTGCGATCTGCACCTCCTCGAACGCCCCCCGGGCGATGCAGTGGGCCTTCGACCAGCGCCACGATGCCGGCGGGAAGGTCCTCTTTCTGCCGGACCAGCACCTCGGCCGCAACACCGCCGTGCTGGGGCTGGGGCTCGACCTCGACGACTGCGTCGTCTACGACCCGTGGCAGCCGGACGGCGGGCTCACCGACGACGAGCTGGCCGACGCCCGCGTGATCCTGTGGAAGGGCCACTGCTCGGTCCACGCCCGGTTCCAGCC
>CAZDIF010000511.1:0-2213 GCA_964505365.1 uncultured Actinomycetota bacterium | reverse complement strand
GGGGTGACCATGTCGGCCTTGACCGGGCCGGGGCGGAACAGCGAGATCTCGGTGACGAGGTCGCCGAGGTCGTCGGGCAGCAGCCGACCGATGAGCTCCCGCTGGCCGGGCGACTCGATCTGGAACATCCCGATGGTGTGGGTGGACTGCACCAGTTCGTAGGTGTCCCGATCGTTGTCGGGGATGTCCTCGACGTCGAAGTCGTGCCCGCGCGTGTGGGGCACGAGCTCGATGGCGTGGCGCATCGCCGACAGCATCCGTACCCCCAGCACGTCCAGCTTGAGCCACCCGAGGTCGGCCACGTCGTCCTTGTCGAAGCAGGTCATCGGGAACCCCTGCGCCGACCGCTCGATCGGGGTGCGGTCCAGCAGGTCCTCGGACGCCAGCAGGATCCCGCACGGGTGCATGGCGAGGTGCCGGGGCAGCCCGTCGATCCGTTCGACCACCTGGAACAGGGTGTCGAGCTGGCCCGCGTCGATGTTGGTGCCCCGCAGTTCCGGCAGGTGCTCCAGGACCTGGCGGACGTTGCGGGCCCGGGCGTGGGTGAAGCTCGTCGCGACGTGGCCGATCTCGTCGGGCGGCAGGCCCAGCACCTTGCCGACCTCGCGGATCGCCATGCGGGCCTGGAAGGTCTCGACCATCGCCACGCAGGCGGTGCGGTGCTGGCCGTACCGGGCGATGACGAGGTCGTAGACGTCCTCGCGGCGGGCCGATTCCACGTCGATGTCGATGTCGGGCAGCTCGTCGCGGTACGGGTTCATGAACCGCTCGAACGCGAGGTCGTGGGCGACCGGGTCGACGTCGGAGATCCGCAGGGCGTAGCAGACGAGGCTGCCCGCGGCGGATCCCCGGCAGGCGGCGAGGATGCCGAGGTCCCGGCGGACGGCGCCCATGATGTCGCCGACGGTGAGGAAGTAGTCGTGCAGCCCGAGCCGGTCGACCATCGCCAGCTCGCGCTCGAGCCGGTCGCGCACCCGCGGCGTGACCCGGTCGAAGCGCTCGGCCAGCCCCGCCCAGCAGCGCGCGCGCAGCTCGCCGGCGGCGACCTCGTCGGCCAGCCCGGTCAGCCGCGGCACCTGCAGCTCGCCGATGCCGAGATCGACCTCGCAGTTCACGGCGAGGTCGTGGGCGGCCGTGACGAGGTCGGGGCGCTCGGCGAACCGCTCGGCCATCTCGGCCGGGGTGGTGAACCACCCTTCCGCCGTGGTGCGACCGAGGTGGTGGCGCCCGAGCGGCACCTGCTGGCGCACGCAGGCCATCACGTCGGCGAGGTGGGCGTCGTCGGGCACGAGGTAGCGCACGTCGTTGGTGGCGACGACCCCCACCCCGACCTCGTCGGCCAGCGCCAGCGTGCGGGCCACCCGGGCGTCGTCGCCGGGCTCGTCGAAGACCACGCCGTCCAGCGTCAGCCGCACCGGCGGGCCGAGCCGGCGCCCCCGTGGCGGGGTGCGGTGGTGGGTGACCGCCAGCCGGAGCCGGTCGGTGCCGACCACCTCCAGCCAGCGGCGCAGCTCCTCGGCGGCGGCGGTGCGGCGATCGGCGGCCAGCAGGCGCCCCACGGGCGAATCGGGGCCGAGCAGCACGTACGCGCCGTCATCCCCGGTCGCCAGCGGCAGGTCGTCCCACGGCAGGTGCGGCGAGCCGCGCTCGTCGGCGGCCACGGCCCGGCGCCAGTCCCCGTCCCCGTCGGGGACCAGCGCCCCGAGCCCACGACGGCCGAGGTGGGCGGCGGTCACCGCCCGGCACAGGCCGGAGAACCCCCGTCGGTCACGGGCGATCAGGGTCACGCGCGGGGCATCGTCCTCGAGCCAGGCCGGGCCGTGGGCCGGCCGTCGGTCGCCGGACCCGCGGGCCCGGCCGTGGCGGGAGACCGACCAGCCGGGGCGGTCGGGATCGGGCTGCAGCGCCAGGTCGGTGCCGAACACCGGGACGACGCCCTCGGCGGCGGCCGCGTTGGCGAACCGCACCGCCCCGTACAGCCCGTCCCGGTCGGTGATCGCCACGTGGGTCATCCCGGCCGCCGCGGCCGCCGCGGCCAGCTCGCGCGGCCGGATCACCCCGTCACGCAGCGAGTAGCCGGTGCGGGCGGTCAGGTGCGCGAACGGGACGACGTCCCACCCACCCTCGCCGCCGCCCTCACCGTGGTCGCGGGCCCGCCGGAGGACGTCCTCGGCTGCCTCGCCGGCACGGCGTGCCTCGTACGCCCGCTGCGC
>CAZDIF010000510.1:0-2217 GCA_964505365.1 uncultured Actinomycetota bacterium | reverse complement strand
GGCGTCCTCGACGGCCGAGGTGACCGTGGAGGCGACGCCCGCGGCGGCCTCCTCGGCCCGGCGACGCCGGCGGCGGCCGAACAGCCCGCGCGAGCGGCCGGCCTTCGACTCCTCGATGGCCTCCTCACCGGACTCGCCGGTGCCGCGGTCGACCAGCTCGATGATCGCCATGGGGGCCTTGTCCCCGGGGCGCGGGCCGAGCTTGAGGATGCGGGTGTAGCCGCCGTTGCGGTCCGCGAACCGCGGGCCGACCTCCTCGAACAGGTACGAGACGACGTCGCGGTCGCGCAGCTCGGAGAGCACCTGGCGACGCTTGTGGAGGTCGCCCGCCCGGGCCTTGGTGATCAGCTTCTCGGCGTAGGGCCGCAGCAGCTTGGCACGGGCCTCGGTGGTGCGGATCCGGCCGTGGCGGAACAGCTCGGTGGCCTGGTTGCGCAGCATCGAACGCTGCTGCGCCGGGCCACCCGCGAGGCGGGGTCCACGCTTCGGCGTCGGCATTGGTCTTCCTTGTCGTGTTCAGTCCTGCAAGGGGCAGGAGGCTCGCGATGGAGGGGGCTATTCAGCCAGGCCGATTCCCAGCTCCTCGAGCTTCTCCTTGACCTCGTCCACGCTCTTGGACCCGAAGTTGCGGATCTCGAGCAGCTGGGACTCGGTCAGGACGCGCAGCTCGCCGACGGTGCCCACGCCCTCGCGCTTGAGGCAGTTGTAGGACCGGACCGACAGGTCGAGGTCCTCGATCGGCGTGGCGTCGATCTCGTCGAACGGCGACTCGGTGAGCTCGTCGGGCGAGACGACGATGCCGCCGGGGCCGCCCTCCTCGAACGCCGCGAACTGCTCGAACAGGCTGCGCAGGGTCTCGCCGGCCGAGGACAGCGCCTGGGCCGGGGTGACCGAGCCGTCGGTCTCGACGGTCAGCACCAGCCGGTCGTAGTTGGTCATCTGCTCGACACGGGTGGCCTCGACGCGGTAGCTGACGCGGCGGATCGGCGAGAAGATCGAGTCGATCGGGATGACGCCGATCGGGTCGCCCTCGCGCTTGTTCGCGTCGGCGGTGCGGTAGCCGCGGCCGCGCTCGACGGTCAGGTACATCTCGAGGTGGCCCTGGCCGTTCAGCGTGGCGATGTGCAGGTCCTCGTTGACGACCTCCACCTGGCTCGGGGCGAAGATGTTCTCCGCCGTCAGGACACCGGGGCCGTCACCGCCGAGGAAGATCTCGACGGGCTCGTCGGACTCGGACCGGACCACCAGCTCCTTGATGTTCAGGATGATGTCGGTCACGTCCTCCTTGACGCCCTCGATGGCCGAGAACTCGTGCAGGACCGACCCGCCCTCGGGGCCGGCGGCCTGCGCGGAGGTGAAGCGGATGCGGGTCACGGCCGCGCCCGGGATCGAGCTGAGCAGCGTGCGGCGCAGCGCGTTTCCGAGCGTGTAGCCGAAGCCCGGCTCGAGCGGCTCGACGGTGAACCGCGCGCGGCGGTTCTCCTCGAGGACCTCCTCGTCGAAGCGCGGCCGGTAGGCGATGAACGGCGAACCCTGCTGGGTCGTGCCCAGCGAGATCGCGCCGTCCTCCTCGTAGAACCCGTAGTCGGACATTGGTTGCTCCAGTTTCGTCTTTCGGCGGGAACCCTCCCGCCACGCGCCGCCCTCGATCCCGGGGCCATCGGCGTCGCGCGTTCGTGGACCCGCGCACGAATCCCGGGTCGTGCACGGGGCCGCGGACGGGTGCCCGCGGCGTGGAGTTGCTCAGGTCACTTGGAGTACAGCTCGACGATCATCTGCTCCTGGCACGGCGCGTCGATCATCGGGCGCTCCGGCAGGGACTGGACCGTGATCTGGTACGTGGAGGCGTCCGCGTTGAGCCAGCCCGGCACGTCGCGCGACCCGAAGATCTCGAGTGCGCCGAGGACCGCCTGGATCTCGCGGGACTTCTGCTTGATCTCGATCACGTCGCTGGGCTTGACCCGGTGCGACGGGACGTTGGTGGGGCGCCCGTTGACCAGCACGTGCCGGTGGCTGACCATCTGGCGGGCCTCGCGCCGCGTCCGGGCGAAGCCGGCGCGGTAGACCACGTTGTCCAGGCGGCGCTCGAGCAGGACCAGCAGGTTCTCACCCGTCAGGCCCTCCTGCCGGTTGGCCTCCTCGTAGTAGCGGCGGAACTGCCGCTCGAGGACGCCGTAGTAGTGGCGGGCCTTCTGCTTCTCGCGGAGCTGGAGCAGG
>CAZDIF010000509.1:0-2219 GCA_964505365.1 uncultured Actinomycetota bacterium | reverse complement strand
GTCGACATGGTCGCCGAGGCCGCCGGCTACACCAAGGGCGCCGTCTACTCGAACTTCGCGTCCAAGGAGGACCTGTTCCTCGCGCTGCTGGAGGCACGGCTCGAGGACACGCTCGGGTCGGTCCAGGAGGTCATGGACGAGGTCGCGCCCGAGGAGCGCGCCGCCGCGTTCGGGCAGCGGCGCGACCACCTGGCCCAGTGGGAACCGCAGTGGTTCCTGCTCGAGGCCGAGTTCGAGCTCTACGCGGCGCGCAACCCGGCCGTCCGCGAACGCGTCGCCCAGCGCCAGCGCCGCACGCGCGAACTGGTCGAGGCCACCCTCCGCCAGCACGTCACCGACCTCGGGCTCGAGCCGGCCTACCCGCTGGAGAAGCTGGTCCGGCTGATCATCGCCACGGGCGACGGGCTCAGCCTCATGGCGCTCAACAATCCCGAGACCGACACCGGCGACCTCATGCGGATCCTGCTCGAGGTGCTCACGAAGGGCGCCACGGTCGACCCGGCCTGACGGTCACGACCCACGCTGGCCTCAGAATGGGTCGGTCGGGTCGACCAGCTCGTCGCGGAGCCGGCGGACCCGGAGCAGCTCGGAGCCCGTCGACCAGACCGACAGGGCGAGCACCCCGGCGACCACCCACGTCACGGCGCTGGCGGCCTGCACGGCCACCACGAACACGCCGAGGAAGACGATGAGGGCCAGGGCCGTCAGGACCACGAGCCAGGCGTAGCGCCGTTCGGCGTACCACGACGCCATCATGCGGTAGCGCGGCTCGACGGGGCCGCCGTCCTGCACCGCGCGCTTCACGGCGCGCCGCTCCCCCGGGTCCAGCGCGTCCCAGCGCTCCCGGGCCGTGGGCGGCCGCGACGGGTCCATCAGTGGGCGTGGAAGGGCAGGCCGGCGGTGGACTGGAAGGCCTCGCCGAGCAGTTCGTAGAGGGTGGGGTGGGCGTGGGTGATGGCGGCGAGCTCCTCGGGCAGGGCGCCCCAGGAGGTGGTCAGGGTGGCCTCGGCGATGAGGTCGGTGGCGTGGGGGCCGACGATGTGGACGCCCAGCACGGGGCCGGTGGCGCCGGGGGCGAGCCCGGGGCCGTCGGCCAGACTGATGGTCTTGACGAACCCGTCGGAGCCGGCGAGCAGGCCCTTGGCGTTGCCGCGCATGGAGGTGGTGGTGACGGTGACGGCGTCGCCGTGGACCTCGCGGGCCTGCGCCTCGGTGAGCCCGACGGAGGCGACCTCGGGGTGGCTGTAGGTGACGCGGGGGGTGTGGGTGTGGTCGACCGGGCCGACGTGGTCGACACCGGCGATGCGGTCGGCGACGACGAACCCCTCGGCGAACGCGGCGTGGGCCAACGCCAGGGTGGGCCGCACGTCACCCACCGCCCAGACGCCGTCGACGGTGGTGGCGCCGTACTCGTCGGTGGTGGCGAACCCGGCGTCGTCGAGGATGCCGAGTTCGGCCGCGCCGGTGCCGTCGGTGTTGGGCCCGCGGCCGATCGCGACGAGCACCACGTCGGCCTCGATCTCGGAGACCTTGCCGTCGGCCTCGACCGCCACGGTGGCGACCTCGCCGTGCCGCTCGACCGACTGCACCATGGCGGAGGTGCGCACGTCGATGCCGCGACGCCGGAAGTTCTTGGCGACGGCCTTGGACACGTCGGCGTCCTCGAGCGGCAGGACCCGGTCGAGCGCCTCGACCACGGTGACCTCGGTGCCCATCGGCGCCCACATGGAGGCGAACTCCATCCCGATCGCCCCGGCCCCGACGATCACCGCACGGCGGGGAGCCTGGGTGAACCACAGGGCCTGGTCGGAGGTCTGCACCACCGTGCCGTCGACCTCCACCCCGGGCAGCACCTTGGGGGTCGACCCGGTGGCCAGCACCACGTGCCGGCCCTCCACCGTCGTGGTGGTGCCGTCGTCGGCGGTGACCTCCACGGCACCCGGGCCGGCGATGCGTCCGCGGCCGGCGACCATGGTGGCCCGCTGCTTGACCAGCATGGTGAGGCCCTTGTGCATCGAATCGATCACGCCCTGCCGGAACGCCGACAGGCCCTCACCGTCGATGCCGTCCCAGGTGAGCTTGAGCCCGAGCACCTCGGCGCGGTGGACCTCCTCCAGCACCTCGGACACGTACAGGATCGCCTTGGACGGGATGCACCCGCGGTGCAGGCACGTCCCCCCGACCTTGTCCTGCTCGACCAGGGCGACGTCCAGCCCGCG
>CAZDIF010000508.1:0-2225 GCA_964505365.1 uncultured Actinomycetota bacterium | reverse complement strand
TCGGGGAAGGTCGCCAGCATCCGCAGCGAGTCGGACTGACGCCGGAACACGTCCCGCCACAGGTGCTCGGGGTCGCGCGTACCCGGGTCCCACGTCTCGGCGTCCAGCGTGAACCAGGAGCCCTCGGCGATCTCGGCCTCGAGCTGGCCGGCGGCCCACCCGGCGTAGCCGGCGAACACCCGCACGGCCACGAGGTCGTCGAGCTCGTCGGGGGAGCGGCGCAGGTCCACGACACCGAGGCCGTCCAGCACGGGCTGCACCCCGTCGGCCGTGTCCACGCCGGGTCCGAGCCATCCGAGGGCGATCGCGACCTCCGGCTGCACCGGCCCGCCGACGAACACCTCCTCGGGCGGGGCGGCGAGCTCGCCCCAGGCGGCGAGTTCGTCGTCCAGCGCCAGCCCCGACGGACGGTTGAGGACCAGCCCCATCGCCCCCTCGGTGTCGTCGTGCTGCAGGAGCAGGACGACCGTGCGGTCGAAGTTGGGGTCCTCCAACGACGGCGTCGCGACCAGCAGCCGCCCGGCCAGCGAGTCGCCCACGACCGCTCCTCCTCATCACTGACGGCGTCTACCGCCGACGCTAGGCGCTGCTGCCTACGCTCGCACGCGGCTCACCACCATCGACCGCGAGGAGCCGCGCCGTGCTGCTGGCCGCCACCCAGGGACAGCTCGTCCCGTGGCTGGACGGCCTGCCCGCCAGCCTCGGCCTGCTGGCCGTCGCCGCTGGTGCCGTCGTGCTCTACGTCGTGACCCGCTTCGGGGTGCTGCGGCTGGTCGCGGCAGCGGCAGAGCGCACCCGCGCCGAGTGGGACGACCGGTTCCTGCACCACCGAGCGCCCAACCGGCTGGCCCTGGTCCCACCGGCGGTGTTCGTCCACCTCGTCATCGGCAAGGTCCAGGGACTCCCCGACGCCGCGGTGGTCCCGCTGGAGCGCGTGGCCGCCAGCCTCATCGTCCTGTCGGTGATGTGGGCGCTGTTCGGTGCGCTCGACGCGGTCAACGACCTGTACGAGGAGCACGCGGAGGCCGCCAACCGATCGATCAAGAGCTACCTCCAGCTGGCCAAGCTCATCCTCGCCCTGGTCGCCGGCGTGCTGGTCGTGGCGATCCTCGCGAACCGCGATCCCGTGCTGCTGCTGTCCGGGCTCGGCGCGGCGACCGCCGTGCTGCTGCTCATCTTCCGCGACACGATCCTGTCGCTGGTCGCCTCGGTGCAGCTGGCCACCAACGACATGCTCGAGGTCGGCGACTGGATCACGATCGAGGGCATGGGCGTCGACGGCGTGATCGCCGACATGGCGCTGCACACCATCACCGTGCGGCAGTTCGACGAGACCTACGCGTTCGTGCCGACCCACCAGCTCAAGGACGAGCCCTTCCGCAACTGGCGCGGGATGATCCAGGCGGGGGCCCGCCGCTTCCAGTGCGTCGTCCACGTCGATGCACGTTCGGTCCGGCCCGTCGACGACGAGTTGCGGTCGGAGTTCGCCAATGACCCGCGGGTCGGCGACGCGATTGGCGAGGCGGCGACGAACCTCGCCCTGTTCCGTACCCACCTCGACGCCTGGTTGCGCGAGCGGGACGACGTGGTCACCGACGGACGCTTCCCGCTGATGGTGCGGATGCTCGAGACCTCGCCCAGCGGCATACCCATCGAGGTCTATGCGTTCGCGACCACGACGGCGTGGGTCGAGTACGAGGCAATCCGGGCCGAGGTCACCGAACACATGCACACCGCCCCCCTCCGCTTCGGCCTACGCGTCTACCAGCTCCCGGCCGGCGACGACCTCGCCGCAGCCGGGATGCCCATCGAGTGACGAGAAGCCCTGAACCACGGGAACGCACATGCTGTTCGGACAGAGGCACGTCGAGAGGTACCGCGAGACCGAGGGCGAGGTCGGCCACGAGTGGCAGCCCGGCGTCCTCACCCTGCTGCTGACCACCACGGGGCGGCGCACGGGGAAGTCGCGCACCACGCCGCTGATCTATGGCGAGGACGGTGACGACTACGTCGTCATCGCGTCCAAGGGTGGTGCCGACGAGCACCCCGACTGGTACGTCAACCTGCACGCGGACCCGCGGGTGGAGGTGCAGGTGGCCGACCGGGTGTTCCCGGCCGAGGCACGGACCGCCTCGTCCGAGGAGAAGGACCGACTGTGGCCGATGATGGCCGAGATCTGGCCCGACTACGACCGGTACGCCGAGAGCACGGACCGCGACATCCCC
>CAZDIF010000507.1:0-2226 GCA_964505365.1 uncultured Actinomycetota bacterium | reverse complement strand
GCGACCTCGAGGGCGTAGAGACCGCCCCCTGAATGCCCCATGAGGTAGGCACCTTGCCCCGCGACGTCGAGCACGGATTCGATGTCGTCCAACTCGCGCTGGAAGTCGTACTCCGGGCCGTCCCCGCTGTTGCCCCGCCCACGTCGGTCCATCACAAAGCACGAGAAGCGCTCACTCAACACGTCTGCGAATGGCAGGTAGGAGTCCCCGCTCGCCCAGGCACCATGGACGATCACGAGCGGCGGACCTGATCCCAGGCGCACGTACCCAATCGATGTCCCGTCGCGTGATTCCACTACCTCACGGTTCAACTCGGCCGCGATGTCAGATCCTGTCCGTCGAGTTCAGCATTCGACCGTAGTTGCGTGCCGGTGATGCTGCCACAGGCCACGACGCGCCGGAGGGCACGATCAGCCCATTCAGGGCGCTGTCCATGCGGCAGGCTGTAGCGACTGCGTAACGACGGCCCGGCATCTATGCAGTCCAGCGGACGGTGCCGGCGGCCACCGTGGCCATACAGGTGCCGGCACCCTTCCGGACCAGGGCGGTGACGGAGTCGACGTCGAAGACTGCGAAGTCGGCTCGCTTCCCCGGCTCCAACGAGCCGATGACCTGCTCCAGGCCCAGGGCGTGGGCTCCGCCCACGGTGGCGGCACGAAGGAGCCGCTCGTCGAGATCTGACTCGTCGTAACCACCATCCGTCGCAAGTTCTGCCAGCAGCGACACGTCCTCCAGCAAGTCGAGGGACTGGGACGAGCCGAGCGAGTCGGTGCCAACCGCGATCGGACGATCCTCCCGGAGATAGTCCGCCACCGGGGGAGGGTCGCCGCCGACGGTGAGATTCGACCGGGGGCACAGCGCGACATAGCTCCCGGCACCGTCGAGGATGCCACGTCCCTTCTCGTCCAGGTACACGCCGTGGGCCATGTGGCTGTCGGGGCCCAGCAGCCCGCAATACCGGGCGTACTCCGCCGCACCCATCCCCGAACCGCCCCGGGCGACCACGCTCCACGGACGCCCCACCCGCATAGTGATCCGCTCCACCAGGGGGCCGGTCCCGGTGCGGTAGTAGGCGTCCTCGCTGTCCACCTCGGCGAGATGGACGTGGAGACGCACTCCGAGCCGGCGGGCCAGGGAAGCGGCGTCGATCAGCACCGGTTCGTCGACCGTGTACGGGGTGTGCGGGGAGAGACCGACCTGAAACGCCGCCGTGGTAGGGGTGGAGTTCAGGATCGTCGTCACTAGCTCCTTTACCTCCTCCTGCCACGTCTCCAGAGGCACGCCGATGATCTCGTAGTAGGCGACGCCGGCGACATCCGCGTCGGCGAGAGCCGTCATCGCCGGCTCGTCGGTCACGATGTCGCCGAACGCGGTGACCCCAGACCGGAGCCCGGCCTCGATGCCGGCCCTGGCCGTCGCCGCCCAGTCCTCGTTCCGGCGCGCTTCGTACTCCTGGACGAACGACTCCGACCAGTGCACATAGCTGGGATGGCGTTCGGCGCCGACTCTGGCGAACGACGTGTACTGGAGATGGGTGTGGGCGTTGACGAGCCCGGGGACGAGGGTCCCCTTCCATCCCCGCACCTCTGCGTCCGGGTAGGCGGCGACCAGGTCGGCGCGAGCGCCCACCCGGGCAATGGTGTCGTCCTCCACGGCCACGGCGCCGTCGACGATCGGTGGCCGGGTCACCGGCACGACCAGGGGAGCCGTGTGCAGGACGGTCATCGCCAGGTGGTGGCGGACCGGATCTGGTCGGGGGTCGGCTCGTCGATGGCGATGTCCCGGGCAGTCAGCTGGGAAAGGGCCACGGCGTCGTCGATTTCCCTTGGCAGCAGATGCACGCCCGGCTCGAGTTGGGTGCTCGCCAGGTAGTCCAGGGCACGGAGCTGGAGGGCGAGGGAGAGATCCATCACCTCGATAGGGTTTCCCTCGCCGGCCGAGGTGTTGGCGCAGTAGCCCTCGGCGACCACGTAGACGGTTCTGCCCTCCGGCGACGAGTAGGCGCGCACCCCGGGACGCACCTCTTCACCCCTCTCCAGACCCTCCAGGTCGAACTCGGGCGGCCCGGCACCGCCCACGGCCACCACTGCACCTTCCGGCATCGCCGCTACATGCTCTGCGGTGAGGGTGTGGCCGATCCCGCTCGCGGTGAACACGAAGTCGGCTCCGGCCACCGCCTCCATCAGCGGTGCGACGTCGTGGCCGTCGTGGTGGGCAACGAGTGCA
>CAZDIF010000506.1:0-2275 GCA_964505365.1 uncultured Actinomycetota bacterium | reverse complement strand
CGGAAGCCCTCCTGGTGCTCCTCGATGTAGCCGAGGAAGGCCAGCGCGGCCTGCTCGCCCGCCTGGCGGGGTCGGTCGGCCAGCATGGCCTCGGCCATGCGTGCGGTGAGCTCGGCGACCTCGCGGTCGACGATCACCGCGTACAGGCCCTCCTTGCCGCCGAAGTGCTCGTACACGACCGGCTTCGACACGTCGGCCCGGTCGGCGATCTCCTCGACGGAGGCGGCCTCGTAGCCCTTCTCGGCGAAGACCTCGCGCCCGACACCCAGCAGCTGCTCTCGGCGTTCGGGCCCCGTCATGCGGCGGCGCCCCACCCGGGGCGTCAGGCGCCTGCCGGCGCGCGCCGCGGCACCTTCTTGCGTGCCAGCTGCGAGGGCGACGGCAGCTTGATGTTGCGGGCGATCCCGAGCAGTTGCATCGTGCGGATCGTCACCCACGAGGGGTCGAACTCCCACCAGCGCAGCCCGTGGCGCGCCGAGGCGGGGAAGGCGTGGTGGGCGTTGTGCCACGACTCGCCGAACGACAGCAGCGACAGCCACGGGTTGTTGCGGGCCTCGTCGCGGCTGGCGAAGGGCCGCGTGCCGTAGAAGTGGCAGATCGAGTTGATGGACCAGGTGACGTGGTGAAGCAGGAAGACGCGGACCAGGGTGCCCCACACGAACGCGGTCAGCGCGCCGGCGAGCGACATCGACCACAGCCCCCCGATCACGGCGGGCAGCAGGAAGGTCGCGAGGACGAGCCAGCCGAACGCGCGGTGCACCCGCACGATGGCCGGGTTGTCGAGGAGGTCGGGGGCCCAGGTCTCGGCGTCGGTGCCGTCGGGCTGGAACATCCAGCCCATGTGCGCGTGGGACAGCCCCTTCAGCACACCCTTCACCCCGTCGGCGGCCTCGAGGTGGGGCGAGTGCGGATCACCCTCGACGTCGGAGTAGGCGTGGTGGCGGCGGTGCGTGGCGACCCAGTCGATCACGGCCCCCTGGATCGACAGGGAGCCCGCGACGGCCCAGGCCACCCGCGCCCAGTTGGGCACGTCGAACGACTTGTGCGTCAGCAGCCGGTGGTACCCGACGGTGATGCCAAGGCCCGTGGTGACGTAGAAGGCGCCGGCGATGACGAGGTCGCGGCTGGTGACCCCCCAGCCCCAGAGCTGCACGACGGCGAACAGCAGGCCCAGGGGCGGGATCACGGCGATCGCCAGCATGGCCCGCCGCTGGATCTTGAACATCCGCTCGTCGGGCACCTTGACGCCGCGAACGCCGTCCAGGCGGGCGCGGACGTCGGCGATGGTCTCTGCTGCAGTGCGCACGGGGGCCTCGATGGCAAGGGGCGGGCACGACGTTCATCATAACCTACGGTCCCGTAGGTAAATAGGGGCTCGACCCCGGCCGTCCGGTCACCGCGCGGCGGTGCGCCGTCCGCGGGGCACGACGGACACCGGCTACCGTCGGCGCCGCATGCCTCCCTCGCCCCTGTCCCGCCACGATCGGGCGGTCGTCGACCGCGCGGCCGAGGCCGTGGGGCTGCTGTGCGACGACCTGCGACCCCGCCTGCTGGCTGCCGCGGGCGACATCGGGTCGACCGCGAAGGCCGACGGCACACCCGTCACCGCCACCGACCTGGCCACCGACCGCCACATCCGCACCGTGCTCGGCGAGGCGTTCCCGGACCACGACGTCGTCAGCGAGGAGGGTGACACGACCTGGCGCGGAGCCGCCTGGACGTGGGTGGTCGACCCGATCGACGGCACGTCCAACTTCGCGGCGGGCATCCCGTACTGGAGCGTGTCGATCGCGCTGCTGCGGGACGGCCAACCCGTCTACGGCTGCATCGAGGCGCCGCCGCTGCGGTCGCGGTTCGAGGCCGTGCTCGGCGGCGGCGCGACGCGCGACGGCCAGCCGGTCCACGTCGCCATGCCCGTCGACTTCCGCTCGGGGACCAACAGCCACGTGCCGGTGATCGTGACGGCGGGCACGATCCGGCGCGGCACGGGGAAGGTGCGGCTGAACGGCCGCATCCTGGGCTCGTCGGCACTGGACCTGGCGATGGTGTCGTGCGGGGCGGCCGTCGCCACCTACCAGCGCGTGCCGAAGCTGTGGGACCTCGCCGCCGGCAGCCTGCTGGTCACCGAGGCCGGCGGCGTGCACCTGCAGCTGACGGACCCGGTGCTGCCACCGCCGGCGGACGGGACGGACCTGGCGCACCGGCCCTGCGAGTCCGCCGCCGGCCCGGACGAGGCGTGGCTGCGCGACCTGCTGGGCGAGCTGCGGTTCTGACG
>CAZDIF010000505.1:0-2282 GCA_964505365.1 uncultured Actinomycetota bacterium | reverse complement strand
GAGGACACTCCGGTGACCGTCGACGTGCTGGCCAATGACACTGACGCCGACTCCGACCCACTCACGGTCACCTCGACTACCGACCCGGCAAACGGCACCGCCACCATCAACGCCGACAACACCATCACTTACACACCCGACCCCGACTACAACGGCGCCGACTCGTTCACCTACACCATCTCAGACGGCAACGACGGAACCGACACAGCCACCGTCACCATCACCATCAATCCGGTTGACGACACCTCCGTCATCCAGCTCGCCGAGTCGGAGAGCACCGTGACCGGAACCAGCACTGGCGACTACACCGACACCCACGTCGAGGACGGGTCGGTCGAGGAGTTGACCGAGTCACACTCGGGAGGACGACCGCAGGGCCGCGTCAGCGCCCTGGAGCATCGGTGGACCTTCTCGGTGCAGAGCGGTGAGAGCATGAACCTGACCGCGGTGGCTCATCGGTCGGCGGGCAGTGAAGACGACTTCGTCTTCGAGTACTCCACCGACGGCGGAGCCACGTTCGCCCCATTGTTCACGGTGTCGTCGGAGACGCCTGCGAGCTACGACGCTGGCCTGGCATCGTCTACCTTCGGGCAGGTGATCGTCCGGGTGGTAGACACCGACCGCACCGTCGGCAACGGCTCCACCGACTCGGTGTTCGTCGACTTGCTCGCGATCGAGACGGTGGGTCCGGATCCGGCCCCGCCGGCGACCACCTACGAGTTCCGGGCCGTGGCCGAGGAGACCGTCAGCGGGAGCGTCTCGTCGGGGGACTACACCTCTACGTTCACCGCCGACTCCGTCTACGAGGTGATCGAAGAGGAGCTCTACGCCGGAAACCGGAAGAGCCGAGTGGAACACCGATGGACTTTCGAGACCAACCAGACGGGGTTGACCTTCCATCTCCTCGGCGACCGTGATGGAGACGTGGCGGAGGCCCTCTCATTCGACTATTCGACCGACGGGTCGACATGGACGCCGATGGATTTGGCCATCGACGGAAGCCAGCAGGCCTTCGTGCTGCCGGCGGAGATCTCGGGGACGATCTACGTACGTGTCGTCGACACCGACCAGAGCCGCAACGAGGCCAACGTCGACGCGGTGCGGGTCGACCAGATGTACCTGTCGGCGACGTCCTGAAGCGGACCCCTCACTTCGGCTCCTGAGGCTCCTCGTAAGGGCCTTCCTGGGTAGGCCACAGCCGCTCGATCTCGGCGTTGAGCTCGGCCCCGAGCAGGACGGCGATGGCACTGACATACACCCACAGCAGCAGGACCAGGGGTGCCGCGAGCCCCCGGAACGCATCGTCCGCGGTGAATCCTGCCAGCTCGGCGGTGTAGACACGCAGCGCCCAGCTGGCGAGGAGCCACACGACCAGTGCCAGAACAGCTCCCGGAAGGTCCCTCCGCCAGGGCGTGTACCAGCCGGGGGCCACGTGATAGAGCCACGTCAGGGCGGACACGGCCAGGACGGCCACTCCTCCCCAATAGACGACACCCCAGAAACGAACCAGCTCGCTGCCGAAGCCGGCGGCTTCGAGAGCTGAGCCCAGCAGCCTCGGCCCCACAGCGAGAAGGGGCAGGACGACGACGGCGAGGACGATCCCGGCGAGGGTTATGCCGAGGGCGAGCAGCCGCCGTTTCCAACCGGCCCGCCGATCCTCCAGGTCGTAGGCCGTGGTCACCGTCCGCAGCAGCACGTTGGTGGCCCGGGACGCCGACCAGAGGGTGAGCACGATTCCGACGGAGAGGATGTCGCTGCGTCCCTCCCGCAGCAAGTTCTCCACCGGGGTGCGCAACACCTCGTCGACAGTCGACTCGGAGAGGAAGGCGTTGAGGAAGGAGAGGATCTGGTCCTGGAGCCGGTTCAACTCCGACGCAGGAAGGTCACCGACGACGAAACCCACCGAGCCGAGCACTGCCAGTAGCAGTGGCGGCAGCGACAACACGATGAAGAACGCCATCTCGGCGGCGAGTCCCGGCAGATGGTCGTCCATGGAGTCGACGGCGGTGCGCACGACGAGACGCCGGGTGTCGGCCAGCTTCCCGCTGGCTCCCGAGTCGGGCAGGGCCCAGCGCTCGAATCGGTCCAGAACGGTCATTCGCGACTCAAATGAGGCACGCCACGTGAGACTAGGAGCCCGTTGAACAATGCATGTCACCTCATTGTGCGACCATGCATCACCACTCGCGGCGTTCTCGGCCCCGCCATTCCGACAAAAGGAGTGGCAAAACCTCGGCCTTGCGCCTGGCGCGCCTGGCCGCCAATCTGGGCAACGGCATTAT
>CAZDIF010000504.1:0-2287 GCA_964505365.1 uncultured Actinomycetota bacterium | reverse complement strand
TGGAGCTGACCGGGTCGGCGTTCCTCGTCAGCCTCGTCACCACGTTCCTGCTGCTGCCGCGGCTGCTGCTGACCCTGCCTGCCGGGGCACTGGCGGACGTGGTGGACCGACGAACGCTGCTGGTCGTCGGCAACCTCGTCGGGGCCGTAGCGGTCGGGACGATGGCCGGGCTGGCGTACGGCGACGTGCTGGGACCAATCGGGATCCTCCTGCTGACGCTGCTGCTCGGCAGCGGCAGCGCCATCGCCATGCCGGCGTTCCAGACGATGGTCCCCGACCTCGTGCCGCGCTCGCTGCTGCCGCAGGCGGTCACGCTCAACTCGGGTGCATTCAACGTCGCCCGCGCGGTCGGGCCGGCGCTGGGTGGTGCACTCGTCGGGCTGGGCCTTGCCGCCGTGTCGTTCGGGCTGAACGCCGTGTCGTTCCTGCTGGTCGTCGCCGTGCTGTTCACGCTGCCGCGCGACCAGGTCGAGGACGTGCTGACCTCGCCCCGGCGGGTCGCCCGCGCCGCGGTCGTCGGCATCCGGTACGCCCGCTTCACCCCGTCGATCCGCCGGCTGCTGGTGATCACCGGGGTGTTCGCCCTGACGGCCGCGTCGGTGCAGGCGCTGCTGGCCCCGGCGGCGGCGGAGCTCGGCCTCGGCGGTGCCGGCTTCGGCGTGCTGTGGGGCGCGTTCGGCGGCGGGGCGGTCGTGGGCGTCGTGCTGCGCGAACGCGGCCGGGTCGTCCTCGGGTCCTGGATGGTCCCCGTCTCGATGGGCGTCTTCGGCCTCGGCGGGGTGGTGTTCGGGCTGGCGCCGTCCCCGGTGCTCGCGGGCGCCGGGCTGCTGGCGGCCGGGCTGGCGTGGGTGTGGGTGCTCACGACCCTCAACGCCACGATCCAGCTGCTCGCACCGACGTGGGTGCGCAGCCGTGTGGTCAGCCTCTACGCGCTGGTGGTCGGCCTGCAGCCGGTCGGTGCGCTGCTCTCGGGCGTGGTCGCCGAGGCCACCAGCGCGGGTACGGCGATCGCGCTCACCACGGGGCTGACGGTGATCACCGGCGTGGCGGCCACGTGGCTGGACCTGCCGGTGCTGGGCCGGATCGCGGAGCCGCAGTCCGCCGGGCTCGAGGTGCTGGAGGAACTGCGCGAGGCCGACGTGTCCGGCTCGGTCATCGTCAGCCGCACCTGGTGCGTCCGCGAGGAGGACGTCGACGAGTTCATCGCCACCATGCGTGCGGCCCGGGCCGTCCGTCGCCGCACGGGTGCCAGCGGCTGGGAGCTGCACCGTGACGCCCTCGAGCCCGGCGTGTTCACCGAGGTCGTCCGCTACCCGCACTGGGAGGAGCACCTGCTGCAGCGCACCCGCCTCGACACCGACGACCTCGACGTCCTGCGGCACCTCCGCCACCTCGACGTCGACGGCGCCCCGCGCACGCGACTGCTGACGCCGTTCGAGCTCTGACGGTGGGCACTATCGTCCTGCGCGTGGACCGCGGGACGGTCGGGAGGAGCAGCCATGGAGCAGCGGATCAGCCTCATCACCCTCGGCGTGCGTGACCTGGCCCGCGCCCGCCGGTTCTACGAGGCACTGGGCTGGCGTGGCCAGGAGGTGCAGGAGACCGTGTTCTTCCAGACCGGTGGCATCGCCGTGGTGCTGTGGGGGAGGGACAAGCTGGCCGCCGACGTTGGCGTGGACGACTTCGACGCGGGCGGGTTCGAGGGGGTCGCCCTGGCCCACAACGTCCGCAACCGCGGCGAGGTCGACACGGTCGTGGACGCGGCCGAGGCCGCTGGTGCGACGGTGACGAGCCGACCGGCCGAGACCTTCTACGGCGGCTATGCCGGCTGCTTCACCGACCCCGACGGCCACGCCTGGGAGATCGCCCACAACCCCGGGTTCGCGCTGGCTGACGATGGCTCGCTCACGATCCCCGACATGTCGGGCGAGACTGGATGACCCGCGCCGGTCCACCACGGCGACCGGGGTGGACGGAGGGGCAGGTCGCCCGAGGTCGTGGGCGGCGGTCGGCCGTACCGTGGATCCATGCGTGCCCGTCGCTTCTGGCGGTCCCGGGCGAGCCTGCTCGCCCTGGCCACCGGTGCCCTGTTCGCCGCCACGTTGGCGGCGGGGTGGCGCCCGCACCGGCCACCCCCGTGCGAACACGAGGGCGGCCCACCGGTCGCCGACGATCCCAGCCCGGCCGGCGCGTCCGCGTCGTCCGAGTTGCGTGGCCCGGTCGGCTGGGAGACGTTCCGACGCCTGGATGACCTGCCGATGCTGTCGGTCGGGAGCCAGCCGCGGAT
>CAZDIF010000503.1:0-2312 GCA_964505365.1 uncultured Actinomycetota bacterium | reverse complement strand
CGTCAGTCGGGCGGGACGTTCTGGTTGAGGTGGAAGACGTTGTCGGGGTCCCAGGCCCGCTTGAGGGCCTGCAGGCGGTCGTAACGAGCCGACCCGTAGGCCTCACGGACGCGTCCGGAACCTTCGTCCATCAGGAAGTTGACGTACACGCCGCGGTGGTGGGGCTCGAGCGCGTGCCAGAGGTCGCGCGCCCACGCACGCTCCCGGTCGAACCCGGTGGGACCAGCCGTGATGCCCGAGATGTTGAAGGTGAAGCCACGCCGGTGCCCGCCGAACGCCGTCGCGTCGTCGGCGACGTCGGCCATCGCGCCGCCGAGCTGCCACACAACGATGCCCGACCGGGGCGAGGAGATGCGGCGAGCATGGTCCAGGGTGACGTCCAGCACGTCCGGCGAGACGTCGGCGACGTCGCATGCCTTCACGTGGGCCCAGATCCCGTGCGGGTAGCTCGGGTCGAGGATGGCCTGGTGGTCCACGAACGGTCGTGCCGTCGTCAGGTCCACGGCCGGCGTGCCGAGCTGCCGCATCGGCTGGAGCACGCGCTCGCCCTCGTCGAGGTCGCCCGCCCAGCAGAAGAGCACCCCGATCACCAACCGCCCGTGCAGGGCGGCCGGCACCATGTCGACCGCGGGTGCGGGCCGCAGGATGAGCGCGCTGGTCAGGTCGCGCGGTGCCGCTGCGCACCAGTCGCGGTAGGCGGCACCGACGCGCTCGGCCTCGTCGAATGGCCACAGGACCAGTCCCGACAGGACGGTCGGTCCCACGGCATGCATGTCGAACTCGAAGTCGGTCACGATGCCGAAGTTGCCCCCGCCGCCCCGCAGCCCCCAGAACAGGTCGGGATTCTCCGTGTCGCTGGCACGTACCTGCCGGCCGTCGGCGGTGATCATGTGGGCGGAGCGGAGGTTGTCCACCGCCAGCCCGTTGCGGCGCATCAGCCACCCGATGCCACCCCCGAGGGTCAGGCCGGCGACGCCGGTGTGGCTGACCGCGCCGGTGGGCACGGCCATCCCGACCTCCTGGGTCTCCCGGTCCATCTCGCCCAGGAGCACCCCGGCCTGGACGGTCGCCGTCATTCCGGTCGGGTCCACCGCCACCTCGTCCATCCGCCGCAGGTCGATCACGAGGGCGTCGTCCGCCACCGACAGGCCGGGGAAGCTGTGGCCACCACTGCGCACGGCGACCTCCAGCCCGTTTGCCCGAGCGAAGCGAACGGCGGTGGCGACGTCGGCTGGGTGGGCCACCTCGGCGATGCCGGCGGGGCGGCGATCGATCGACCCGTTCCAGACGCGCCGTGCCCGGTCGTAGTCGGGTGACCCGGGGACGACCACGTCCCCCGCGAGGTCACGCGCGAGACGTTCGAGCCGGACGGCGTGAGTACGGGCGGTGGCACTCATCATCAGCCCCTTTCCTTGACGCCGTCCATCATGGACGCCCCCCGCCGGCCGGTCAGGAACCTGTGTTCCACCCCGCCCGTCGTCGATCGGCCTCTGCAGCCAATGACTCGGCGTCGAGGATGGCGATGCCGTCTCGTCCGGTGCGGATCAGGCCGGACTCGCGGAGCTCCCGCAGGCTGCGGACCACGACCTCGCGGGACGTACCCACGGCGTCGGCGAGAGCCTGCTGCGGCACCTGGACGACGAGCTCAGGCCCGACGGTGGTCGCGAGATCGAGCAGGTGCCGTGCGATCCGTTCGCGGACGGTCGCGAAGGCACTGCCCGGCAGTTCCTCGAGGAACTCGATGACACGATCGCTGAGCTCGTCGATCAGGGCGCGGGCGACCGCCACGTCGGTGTCGGCGGCGTGGCGCACCGCCCTGGCGTCCAGCTGCAGCACCTCGGTATCCGTCACGGCCTGGATGGTTCCCGGCAGCGTGAACTGGGGGGCGAACAGGGACACCGCCCCGAGCAGGCCTCCCGACCGGACGTATCGCACGGTCATGGTGCGACCGTCGACGTCGGAGACGAACACGCGCAGGAGCCCCGACAGCACGAGGACGAGGTGGGCCGTGTCGTCCCCCTCGTGGCGCAGGGCCGCGCCGGCATCGACCGTCCGGGCCACACCCGTGGCAAGCAGGCGATCCTGGACCGGCACCGGCAGCGAGCGCAGGTTCGAGGCCGCGATCGCTACCCGCCGGAGCTCGTCCATTGCTGCCCCCTGTGCCCACTCGCATCGAGCGTAGACGGCCGCACGCACACGGTCCGTGGTCGCCCGTGGTCGCCGCAGTGGGCCGCCTCGTCCGCGCCTGCTGTCAGTTGGCGAGGTGGTCGCGGAACCAGCCCACGGCCTGTGCGGCGACCGCCTCGAGCTGC
>CAZDIF010000502.1:0-2314 GCA_964505365.1 uncultured Actinomycetota bacterium | reverse complement strand
CGGCGCCGCGAACAGGTCCGGCACGTCCTCGAGGTCGACGAAGGCGATGCCGTCGGACTGGCTGAGCTGCCCGGCGTACTCGGCGAACCCGAGCGCGGTGCAGGCGACCCCGTCGCCGGCGAGCTCCTCGAGGGGATCGAGGAAGCACTTCGCGTCGTTCGACCCGACGTAGACGCGGGTGAGCCCGCCCTCCGCATGGCGCTCCCGGAGATGGGCAACCATGTCGTCGTCGACGTCGGAGTCGTCGAGCTTCGGGCGGGCGAAGACGCGGAAGCCCTCCTCCAGCAGCCACAGCACCCAGCCACGCATCGGCCCGGCGACGTGCGGGGCGACGTTGACGAACACGCACGCCTCGACCTCGTCGTCACCGGCGCGCTCGACGAGCCAGCGGCCGAGCACGTTGAGGTCGGGGCGCTCCTTCGCGGTGGGCTTGCCATCGATGATGTTGGCGAGCGTCATGTCGATGTTGGGGGCGTCCCAGACCAGCACCTGGTGGCCCATGGCGGTTCCTCTCTGTCATGCATTCCGCCGCAGGCGCGGGCCCGATGGCGGACAATGGGGCAACGGCACAGTGGACCACATCGACAAGGACGACGATGACGACGTTCATGGACCCGCCCGTCAGCGAGTACCTCGCCGACCTGGCCGCCGCCGGCCACCACGACCAGGTGCTGGTGGAGATGGAGGCCCGCGCCGCCGAGCACGGCTTCCCGATCGTCGGCCGTGCCGTCGGCCGGTTCCTCGAGGCAGCCGCCCGCATGGTCGGCGCCCGGCGCGTGTTCGAGCTGGGATCGGGGTACGGCTATTCGGCCTACTGGTTCGCGCGGGCCGTCGGCGAGGGCGGTGAGGTCTTCTGCACCGACGGATCGGCCGACAACGCCGAGCACGGCGAGGGCTACCTGCGCCGTGCCGGCCTCTGGGACCGGGTGAGCTACCGGGTCGGCGACGCGCTGGAGGGCCTGGCCGCCACCGAGGGCGAGTTCGACGTCGTCTACTGCGACGTCGACAAGGACGGCTACCCGGACTGCTGGGAGGCGGCCCGCGAGCGGATCCGGGTCGGCGGGATCTGGCTGTGCGACAACGTGCTGTGGGACGGCCGCGTGGCCGACGGCAGCGACCGCGAGGGCCTGGAGGGCTGGACCGAGGCGATCCAGCGGATGAACCGCGCCGCCGCCACGGACCCGGACTTCGTCACGACCATCGCCCCGATCCGCGACGGCGTGATGCTCGCGGTGCGGGTCAGCTGATCAGCAGGCGGCGCGCATGTACGGGTAGGGGTTGATCGCGCCGCCACCGCCCGGGTGGAGCTCGAAGTGCACGTGCGGGGTCCCCCGGGCGTTGCCCGTGTCACCGTTGATGGCGATCTTCTGCCCCGCCTCGACGCGCATGCCGACGTGGACGCCGTCGGCGTAGCCGGCGAGGTGGGTGTAGAAGTACTCGTTGCCGTCGTCGCCCCACAGGTACAGGCTGATGCCGCCCAGCCCGCCGGAGGTCAGCCGCGAGATCCGTCCGTGCGTGAACGCGTAGACCGGCACCCCGTACGGGGCCATCACGTCCACGCCCTTGTGGGCCCGGCCCCCGGACCGTGGCGCACCCCACGAGTCCACGAACGAGTTGGCGTCGTGGATGCACGCGTAGACGCCGTTCTGGACGTTGTTGTTGATCGTGCGCTGGCGGGCGGCGATCGCCCGCAGGTCCGCGGCCAGGGCCTGCTTGGAGGTCAGCTGCTCGTCGAGGACCTCGCGCTGCTCGGCCAGCTGCGCCTCGAGGGCGGCCAGTTCGGCGGCGCGGTCCTCGATCAGCTTCTCGGTCTGGTCGAGCTGGGACCGCAGCGCGAGCGCCTGTTCCAGCTGCCCGCGATCCCGGCCGCTGAGCACCTCGAGGAACTGGGCCCGCTCGACGGCGCCCTCGACGCCGTCCGAGGACAGCATCGTCGCGATGACGGTGTCGCCCCCGTACTTGAACGCGTCGCGGGCCCGGTCCGCCAGGGCCTCGTCGGCCTCGGCGGCCTGGGCCTCGAGCTTCCGCGCGCGTTCCTGCAGCTGCGCCAGCTCGGCCTCCGTCGCCTCCACACGGCTGCGGACGTCCTCGAAGCGTTGCGTGGCCGCGTCGAGGCGCTCCTGCAGGTCGTCCACCTCGCGCTCCACCTCGTCGAGGTCCTGGGCGCCGAGGTCACCCGCGGACAGCGGAACCAGCGCGGCCGCCAGCGACAGCACGGCCAGCGCGTGCACCCATCGGGGTGCACGCGTGATCGAGGCAGCACGGGACGTGCGGGTCACGGGGTCTCGGGAGGTCGTGGCCGGGCGAGCAGGGG
>CAZDIF010000501.1:0-2314 GCA_964505365.1 uncultured Actinomycetota bacterium | reverse complement strand
TGTTCACGCTCGGGGTGCTGACCAACCTCGTGCTGGTGTTCAGCGAGCACTTCGGTCGCACCCTCACGCGCCAACCCGACCAGTCGACCCGCTGGCAGCCCGTCGTGGCCAACATCGGCATCGTGCTGGTGCTGGTCGGCCTGCCCAGCGCGACCCGCTGGGCCGTCGCGGCCGGTGCCACCATCGTCACGGCGGTGGTCGTCGCCTCCTACGTGCGATTGCGGCGGATGCGCCGCGCCGCGGTGGGGGCACGGTTCGTCTGGATCGTGCGGATGTACGAGCGCGCCCACGGCGCCTTCGTGCACGGGGCGATCCTCGGGCTGCTCATGGGCACCGGGCTGCTCGCCGGCGGCTGGTACGGGTCGGCGAGGCTCGCCCACCTGCACGTCAACATCCTCGGGTGGGGCGGGCTGACGCTGCTGGCCACGATCGTGTTCTTCGGCCCGACGCTCGTGCGCACCCGCATCGTCGCCGGAGCGGACGACCGGGCAGCCCGGACCCTGCGTCACGGTGCGACCGGCCTCACCCTGGGGGTGTTCGCGCTGCTGGCCACCGGGGTGGGCGGTTCGGCTGCCGTCGTCGCGCGCCTGGTCGCCGCAGCGGGCCTGGCGGTGTTCGCCGTCGGCTGCGTGGTCACCTGTGCGCCCGTGGCCCGGGCTGCGCATGGTGCAAAGCCGTCCGCGCCCCGGTGGCCGGTGGTCGCCCTGGCCGTCTGGTTCCCCCTGCTGGTGATCGCGGACGTGGTCGTGGTCGCCACCGGCAGCTGGCGGTACCTCGACGCGCTCGGGTTGGGGATGATCCTGGGCGTGCTGGGCCAGGCCATGCTCGCCGTGCTCAGCTACCTGTCCCCGATGCTGCGCCAGCGCAGCTTCGTCGGCCGTGACCGGCTGATGGCCCGGCTCGAACGTGGCGCCACCCTCCGGGCGCTGGCGTGGAACCTCGCCGCCGTCGCCATCGTCGCCGCGGCGACCTCGACCGCCGGCTGGGCGGCCCTCCTCGCCCGTACCGGATGGGTGGCCGCGGCGGTCGTCCTCGCCTGGACGGGCGCTGCCGTGCTGCTGCCGACACCGACCGACGACGGGGGCGAGGCCGCATCGGCCGTGGCCCGGCGCTACCGCCCCGACCAGGACACCGACCGATGACGCGCCCGACCCTGACCAGCCGGCTGCTGCCGGACGAGGACGTCCCCGACCTCGACGCCTACCGCCGCATGGGCGGGGGACAGGGGCTGCTCGCGGCCCTGCGGTGCGAGGCCGACGAGGTCATCCAGGCCGTCGACGACAGCGGACTGCGCGGACGCGGCGGTGCCGGTTTCCGCACAGGGACGAAGTGGCGCTCGATCATCGACACCGCCCGCAACGACGACCTGCCGGTTGCCGTGGTGGTCAACGCCGCCGAGGGCGAACCCGGGACCTACAAGGACCGGGCCCTGCTGCTGGCCAACCCCTACCAGGTCGTCGAAGGGCTGCTCATCGCCTGCTACGCCGTCGGAGCCACCTCGGCCTACATCGGCATCAAGGCCTCGTTCACCCGGGTCCGCGAACGCCTCGACGATGCGATCGCCGCCGCCGTGGCCGCCGGGTGGCCCTGTGCCGAGGCGGTCGAGGTCGTGCCCGGACCGGACGAGTACCTGTTCGGGGAGGAGACGGCACTGCTCGAGGTCATCGAGGGCGACCTGCCCATGCCCCGGCACCTGGCCCCGTACGTCAACGGACTGTTCACCGAGAGCGCCACGCCGTCGCTGGCGCTGGTCAACAACGTCGAGACCCTGGCCAACGTGCCGCCCGTCCTCGCCCGCGGCGCCTGGTGGTACCGGCAGACCGGCACCGAGGCCTCGCCCGGGACGATGCTGTTCACCGTCACGGGCGACGTGACCGCGCCCGGCGTGTACGAACTGCCGCTCGGCACACCGCTGCGTGTGCTCGTCGAGGACATCGCCGGGGCCGAGGCCGTCAAGGTCGTGTTCTCCGGCGTGTCGAACGCGGCCATCACCCCGGCGATGCTCGACACGCCGATGGACTACGAGGGCATGGCGGCCGCCGGCACCGGGCTGGGCAGCGGCGGATTCGTCGTCCACGACTCCGGCCACTGCATCGTCCGCGTCGCCGCCGAGCTGTGCCGGTTCCTCGCGGTGGAATCCTGCGGCCAGTGCAACGCCTGCAAGCTGGGGACCGGCGCGATCAGCGACATCCTCCACCGCCTCGATGACGGGACCGGCACGGCGGTGGAACTGGAACAGCTGGCCACCTGGGCCGAACGCGTCACCGACCTCGCCCGATGCGGCCTGCCCTCCGGTGCCCAGGCGATCGTGGCC
>CAZDIF010000500.1:0-2315 GCA_964505365.1 uncultured Actinomycetota bacterium | reverse complement strand
CAGCTCCGCGGCACGACGCCGCCAGTCGCGCTCGCGGCGCTCCGGGCGCCGTTGCTGCACACGCTCCGCGAAGGCCTGCATGGCCCTCCGGTTCTGCGTTGGCGACCACCAGCTGTTCCCGCCGCCGCCGAGCATCCTGCCCTTCTCGCGGGGACGCCGTCGACTGCTACGCCCCCGACTGCCAGCCACGGTATCAACGGGTCCGCCTCAGCTGGCCAGGGCGTCCAGCAGGTCGTCGCGGGTCATCGAGGAGCGCCCGCGCACGTCGGCCTGCTTCGCGAGGTCGCCCAGTTCACGGCGCGAGAGCCGGGCCAGCACGGCCCGCGGGTCGCCCGGTGACGGTGGCTGGCCGTCTCGCACGGCGTCGAGGTCCTTCGCCCGCTTCGCGCGCACGAGCGCGGCCAACAGCCGGGGCAGCTCCTCGCGCGGGACCAGGCCCGCGACCGCCTTCGGCGTCCGGCCGAGCCCCAGCGAGGCGGCGACGTCCGCGGCGGTCGGGTCGACGAACGGGTACAGCTCGTCCCAGGCGACCTGCACCTCGCGGCAGTAGATGTCTGCACCGACACGCCCCACGCCCTTGAACTGCTGGAGCAGCCGGTGGATGCGGTCGGGGTCGCCGTCCGCCTCCTCCCGCAGTCGCCGCAGGTCACCGCCGTAGCGCTCCTGGACCGCCTCGGCCGTGTCGCCGAGCATGGCGGAGGTCCGCTCGTCGTAGCGCGCGTAGCCGTTGGCGTTCAGCACGTCCACGCGCTGCTTCCACGTCGCGTCGGCGGTGGCACGCACCGATCGACCGATCTGGTCGAGGTACGCGCGGGTGGCGCGGACCGCCAGGTCCGTGGAGATGCGGGCGCTCATCAGCAGGCAGGCGAGGTACCACGACCACAGGTCGGCGGGTCGGGGGTCGCGCAGGTCAACCCCCACGTCCTTGGCGAACGACGTGCCGTGTCGGGCGAGCAGTGCGTCGAGGCGGTCCTGGCGTGCCATGCTGCCTCCGATCGTGTCGGGTCAGCTCGCCCGGGCGACCGGGGTCTCCCGCAGCGCCGCGACCAGCTCGTCCTTGCTCATCGACGAGCGGCCGGGGAGGTCCCGCTCCTGGGCGAGGTCGTACAACTCGTCCTTGCTCAGGGACTCGAGGTCCTGGTCGCCGCCCTGGCCCCGCGTCGAGCGTTCGAGGCTCTGCTCCAGCGCGCTCATGAGGTCGACGACGCCGCCGGTGTCCCGCTCGGGCGGTCGCAGGTCGACGGTCTCGCCGCTCGCCTTCGCCTCGAGGAACTCGACCACCCGCTGCTGGTAGGTGTCCTCGTACGCGGTCGGGTCGAAGCTCGTCACCTGCGACTCGATCAGCTGCTCGGCCATCTCCACCTCGCGATCGGACACCTCGACGTCGGACAGGACGTCGGGGGCGTCGAGGTCGCTCGGGTCCGCCACCTCGTCGGCGTAGTGCATGGTCGACAGCACCAGGAGGTCGTCGGTGGCCCGGATGGCGACCAGGTGCTCCTTGCCCCGCATCACCATCTTCGCGATCGCGACCTTGTCGGTCCGTCGCATGGCGTCCATCAGCAGCCGGTACGGCCGGCCCGCCGTCTCGCCGTCCGGCATGAGGTGGTAGGGGCGGTCGTAGTAGATGGGGTCGATCTCGTCGAGGTCGACGAAGTCACGGATCTCGATCAGCCGGGACGCCTCTGGGTCGAGCTCGTCGAGCTCGTCGGGGTCCACGACCACGTACTCGTCCGGGGCGACCTCGTAGCCCTTGACGATCTCGTCCGCCGGGACCTCCTCGCCGGTCTCCTCGTCCACGCGCCGTCGGCGGACCCGTGCGTGGGTGCCCTCGTGCAGCTGGGTGAAGTGGACGTCGTGGCTGCGGACGGCGGTGAACAGCTTCACGGGCACGTTCACCAGCCCGAAGCTGATGGCGCCACTCCAGGTCGCACGGGCCATGGCGGTCCTCCTCGTCTCACGCCTGTCGAGCATGCCGATCCCCGGCCGTGCGGACCACCGCCCGATCGTCCCCGGACGGTGGGGCCCGGTCGAACGGACGACGACAGGGCACCGACGGGCACCCATGCTGGGGGGAGCGCCGAAGAGGAGCGACCCATGGCCCAGTGCGAGGTCTGCGGCAACGAGTACGACAAGGCGTTCGAGGTGCACATGGGTGGGGACGCCCACGTGTTCGACAGCTTCGAGTGCGCCATCCACCGGCTCGCGCCGACGTGTGAGCACTGTGGCTGCCGCGTCATCGGCCATGGTGTCGAGGCGGACGGCCGCGTGTTCTGCTGTGCCAACTGCGCCACGCAGGCCGGCGTGACCGAGGTCGC
>CAZDIF010000499.1:0-2322 GCA_964505365.1 uncultured Actinomycetota bacterium | reverse complement strand
CCACGCCGAGGCCGGCGAGGATCACCACGAGGCCGGTGGAACGTCCCACGCCGGAGAGGATACGAGCAGCATCCGGCGACCAGGAACGGACGCGGGCTAGTGTCCGGCCCATGGCCGAGCCCCGGTGGTTGACCGACGACCAGCAGCACACGTGGCGGCGACTCGCCGCCGTGATGCTGCGGCTGCCGGCGGCCCTGGAGTCCCAGCTGCAGCGGGACAGCGACATGTCCCACTTCGAGTACTGGGTGCTGGCAATGACCAGCGAGGCACCGGACCACTCGTTGCGCCTCAGCGAGCTCGCGGCCAACGCCAACGCCTCGCTGTCGAGGCTGTCGCACGTCGTCACGCGCCTCGAGCGCCGTGGCTGGGTCCGGCGCCGCCCCGACCCCGGCGACGCGCGCGCGACACTGGCCGTGCTGACCGACGAGGGATGGCGGGCGCTGCAGGCGGCCGCTCCGGGCCACGTCGAGCAGGTCCAGCGGCTGGTCTTCGATGCGCTGGACGACGAGGACGTCGAGCGGCTCGGCGAGCTCTGCGACCGGATGCTCGAGCGCATCGACCCGAGGCGGGGGCCGATCGGTTCCTGACCGGTGGCGCGCGGCGCGCGCGACCCTCGGTGCGGCGACAACCCGGGGGAGGATTCGCGCGTCGGACGGGGTGATGGGCCCGGCGAGCGGGCCCCACCGACAGGATCTCCCGCCATGATGCTGCGAACCCTCGTCGCGACCGTCCTCGTCCTGGGTGCGGTCGCGTGTGGCGACGCCACCGCGACCGACCCGGCCGCCACCGAGCCCACCCCCTCCGAGACGACCTCGCCCGAACCGACGCCCGCGCCGACCGACGGCGCGACCGTCGACCCGGTGGACGCGGAGGGCGACTGCTCGGCCGCCGGCATGGCCGGTGGGGAGGTGGGCCCGGTCCCCGACGACGCACGGGCCACCGCCGAGTTCCTGCTCGACGCGGCGCTGCGGTGCGACGAGCAGCTGCTCGCCACGGCCGCGTCCGAGAGCAACACCACGCTGACCTTCGGGGGTACCGACCCCTACGAGTTCTTCGGGCTGCCGGACGAGGACGACGAGTACGCCACGATCGTGACGCTGCTGACCGAGCTGCCCCACGCCGCGGAGGCGGACGACAGCCAGCCCGGGATCTTCGTGTGGCCCCGCGTGGCCACGGGCGACTGGGCCGACGCCGACGAGGCCTGGCAGGAGGTCGTCGACGCCGGACTGCTGACCCAGCAGGAGGCCAACCAGATGCGCGCGGCCGGTTCCGGCTACCTCGGCTGGCGCATCGGCATCCGTGGTGACGGCAACTGGATGTACTTCGTCGCCGGTGACTGACGCCCCGCTCACCGGACGACGAATCGGCCCCCGGCACGCTCCACGCGGCCGGGGGCCGGTGCCGTCTACCAGGACGCCGCCGCGCCGGGTGGGTCCAGGACGTTGAGCAGCAGCTCGCAGTCGCAGAACCCGCCGCCGTCCTGGGCCCACTGGCGGATGGCGTCCTCCGACAACCCCTCCCGCATCGCCCACCGCAGCGTCAGGCGGAGGCTGCCGTTGCAGCCGCCCACCTCGGCCAGGCGGTGGGCGAGGTGGTCGTACAGGGCGTCCTCCTCCCCGTCCCACCGGAACGGCGTCGGCTGCAGCCAGCGCTGCAGTTCGTCCTCGCACGCCGCGCATCGGACACCGGCCCCCACGTCACTGCGTGATGCCTGCAGCCACGTCGTCGGGTCGCCGCACCCCCGGCACGGGGTCTGTCGCTCGCGCGGCCCCGCGATGCCGCGGATGTCGCTGCCGGACAGGCCGGTGCCGACGGTGAGGTCCGTCACGCGGAGCTCGGGATGGTCCCAGTAGGCCTCCTGCACGAGCGCCGCCACGGAGAGCGGCAGGCCGGGTGTCCCGTGCTCGCGCAGGGCGGTGATCGTGCGCTGGAGGGTCTCGGCGAAGGCCTGCTGGCGGCGGCGGACGACGTCGCGGGCCTGTTGGACGGCCTCGCGGGCATCCTCCACGCGGTCCTGGGCCTCGTGGATGTCGCGCAGGCAGTCGGCCAGCGGTGGCTGGTCGAGCGACAGGGCGTCACCCGGCGGGGTGTCGGTCATCGGGTACCTCCTGCTCGAAGTGGTGGGCCCAGTGTCGTCGCGGTGGGAGCCGCCCGGGCGGCCCATCTGCGGCTTGTGGACGACCGGGTCGGTGCCGTCGACCCCACCCCGTCCGTTTGGTGGTTCCCCCAGCAACGAGCCGGCGCCACGCTGTTGGCCTGCTGACCGCTGGAGCCCACATGAGCACGGACACCGCCACCGACGGGATGGCGCGCTACGTCGAT
>CAZDIF010000498.1:0-2324 GCA_964505365.1 uncultured Actinomycetota bacterium | reverse complement strand
TCCTTGAGGCGGGTGCGGACCTCCTCGGGCAGCAGGTCCAGCGCCCCGACGGCCGTGACCCGCAGGCGACGCTCGCGCGTGGTCGGATGGTGCGCGATCCGCTGGACGGTGTCGACGATGATGTCCAGCAGGCTGGCGACCTCCTCGTCGTCCCGCGAGAGGTTGTCGGTCGACAGCAGCCACAGCGACACGTACGGGATGCCCAGCTCCCAGCACCAGTCGAGGAAGGGCGGGATCCGGTCGGCGCCGGCGCGGTGGCCGTGGGCGGCGCTGGGCAGGCCCCGTTCGCGCGCGTACCGGCGGTTGCCGTCGAGGATCACGCCGACATGCCGTGGCAGCGAGCCACGGTCGAGCTGGTCGGCGAGCCGGCGCCCGTAGACGCGGTACGCGAGGTCGCGCAGGGCCATGATGGCTGGCAGGCTAACCGTTGCGCCGGGTCGCGCCGGGACGATCGCACGGTACGCTGGCCGGTCGACGCCCGGGCGCACACGCACGCCCCGGGCGTTCCTCGTGGCCCGCACACGACACCTCAGGAGGCCCCCGTGGCCGAGACATGGCTGAGCCAGGAGGCGCACGACCGCCTCAAGGCAGAACTCGAAGACCTCAAGACGAAGGGGCGCGCGCGCATCGCGGCCGACATCGAGGAGGCGCGCGCCCACGGTGACCTGCGCGAGAACGCCGAATACCACGCCGCCAAGGACGAGCAGGGCCAGATGGAGGCGCGGATCCGCCAGCTGGAGGCGCTGCTGCGCAGCGCGCGGATCGGCCAGCCCGACCAGACGGGCGCCGTGCGGCCGGGCCTCGTGGTCGTGCTGGACGTCGAGGGCGACGAGGAGACCTACCTCGTCGGCAGCCGCGAGGACAGCCACCCGGAGCACCCGGTGCTGTCGGCCGAATCGCCCATGGGCCGGGCCATCCTGGACCAGGGTGAGGGTGACACCGTGTCCGTGGAGACCCCGGGCGGCACCCTGGACGTGACCATCCGCTCCATCAGCGCGCCCTGAGGGCGGCAACTAGTTCGACTCCACCACGAACGAACCGGGGAAATGGTCCCGGCGTGCCATCCACAGGACCCGGTCGGGTGACGCACCATGGCTTTGGTCCGCACGACCGTCGCGTGGGCCGTTCGTCGTGGCAGGAGTGCCCATGGCCGGTGTGGTGCAGGAACACGGCCGCCCGGGCGGGGGGGCACCGACGCGGGTGGCCACGGTGGTGGTCGCGGACCCACG
Source organism: uncultured Actinomycetota bacterium (assembly GCA_964505365.1). Classification (GTDB taxonomy): domain Bacteria; phylum Actinomycetota; class Nitriliruptoria; order Nitriliruptorales; family Nitriliruptoraceae; genus CAWCLK01. The sequence goes on along the minus strand of CAZDIF010000498.1, from coordinate 1,095 downwards.
ACCGGTCGTCCGTGCCGGACTGCGTGCCGTGCTCGGTGAGGCGGACACCATCGACGTGCTGGATGCCTGCACCGTCGACCGGCTCGAGGCCACCATCAGCCACCATCTGCCCTCGGTGCTCGTCGTGTCGACCGGCGGGGCGCAGGCACTGCCCCTCGAGCTCGTGCGCCTGCTCGTGGACCGGCACCCGGCCCTGCACGTCCTCGCGCTCGCCGACCGGGCCAGCGTCACCGACGTGCGCGACGGCGTGGCCGCGGGCGTCGACTCCTTCCTGCTGACCACCGCGCTGCCGGACGAGCTCGCCTCGGCCGTGCTCGCGACGGCACGGGGCGAACGGGCCGTGTCCCCCGAGATCGCGATGCAGCTCGCCGCCGCCCGCCACGAGGACGTGGGCGGCTCGTCCCAGCCGCTGACGATCCGGGAGCTCGAGGTGGTCGCGCAGCTCGCCGACGGCCGCACGAACCAGCAGATCGCACAGGTCCTCGGGGTGTCGGCCCGGACCGTCAAGACCCACGTCCAGAACGTGCTGGTGAAGCTGGACGCGCCCGACCGCACGGGTGCGGTGGCGACGGCGCTGCGGCGGGGCCTGATCTCCTGACTGCCGCTGGCGCCCGTGCCCGCGGCGTCGTATCGTGGACCGATGCGGGGCACACCGTCCACCCAGGGAGCGACGGTGACCGGGAAGGGGCGACCATGCGGATCCTGGGATCCACGACGGCGGGTGCGGGCCACCTCGGGCCGATGGTGCCGGTCCTGCGAGCCTGTGAGCGCGCCGGCCACGAGGTGCGGGTGGCCTGTCCCGCCTCGTTCGTGCCACAGGTCGAGGAGGTCGGGCTGGCGGCCGCCCCGTTCGGCGAGCCGGATCCCGACGACCTCCGGGCGGTGATGGCGCCCCTGCCGGGCATGCCGCCCGACGAGGCCAACCGTGTCGTCGTGCGCGACGTGTTCGGACGCCTGGACACCTCGGCCGCACTCCCGGGGCTGGACACGGCCATGGCGTCATGGCGTCCGGACGTGGTCGTGCGGGACCCGTCGGAGTTCGCCTCGCTGCTGCTCGCCGGGCACCACGGCGTTCCCACGGTCCGGGTGTCGATC
>CAZDIF010000497.1:0-2325 GCA_964505365.1 uncultured Actinomycetota bacterium | reverse complement strand
TCCGAGCCGGCTGCCGTCGTGGTGACCCGCCGGCGCCCGGCGGACTGGCTGGCCGATGCCCGCGGGGCCGAGGCGGCGGGCGACCTCGCCGAGGCGGTCCGGTGCGGCTACCGGGCGGTGGTCGCGGCACTCGGGCGACGGGGCGACCTCGAGGAGGTCCCGGGCCGCACCGTCGGCGAGTACCGGGCCCAGGTGCGCCGGTCCGGGTCGCAGGCGGAGGGCGACTTCGGCCGTGCCTCCGAGGTGTTCGAGCGGGTCTGGTACGCCCAGCGCCCGGCGTCCGGCGACGACGTCAGCACGGTCCTGTCCGTGGCCACGGCGCTGGCGGGTCGGTCGTGACCCGCCGCCGCAGCACCGTCGTGGCCGTCGTCGTCGGCCTGCTCGTGATGGCCGGGCTGGTGTGGATGCTGCGGCCGACGTCCAGCGGCACGCCGCTGGACCCCCGTGGCACCGACGCCACCGGCACGGCCGGCATGGTGCGGCTGGTCGAGCGCCTCGGCGCCACCGTCGAGGTCACCGACTCGGTCCCGGATGGGACGGACCAGGTGCTGGTCGTGCTGGTGGATCGGCTCGACGACGGCCAGCGCGAGGCGGTGCGGCAGCGCGTCGAGGACGGCGCCCGCCTCGTGCTGCTCGACCCGCGGTCCCCGCTCAGCCCGGTCGAGCCGTCCGGGCAGCTGGTGACCGACCTCGTCGGTGCGGTCGGCGAGTCCCCGAACTGCCCGCTGCTGGACGGCTACGTCGACCGGGTCGAATCGGCCCGCTGGACCGTGTTCGAGCCGACCGGCGCCACGACCGCCCGGTGCTTCCCCGTGGAGGGCGGCTTCGGCCTCCTGGTCCAGTCGCAGGGTGACGGCGAGGTGGTCGTGACGGGCGTCGCCGACGCGCTGGTGAACCGCGAGATCGGCCAGGCCCACCACGCCCGGCTGGCCGCGGCGCTGCTGCAGCCCGACGAGGTGGGCCGCGTCACCGTCGTGTGGGACGCGACCGTCGGTGGCGGGGACACGGCGCTGCTGGACCTCGTGCCGGGGTCGCTGCGCACCGCCTTCTGGGTGCTCGTCGTCGGCGTCCTCCTGTACGTGCTGGCCCGGGCCCGGCGGCTGGGCCGGCCGGTCGCCGAGGAGCTGCCGGTGCGGGTGCCGGCCAGCGAGCTGGCACTGTCGATCGGCGAGCTGCTGGCGCGCCACGACCACCGCGACGCGGCGGCGGCCCGGCTGCGTGCGGACCTGCGCCAGGAGGTCGCGGCGGCGCTGCACGTGCCGCAGGACACGCCCCCGGACGTGCTGGTCGAGCTGCTGGCCGAACGGGCCGGCGACGACCTCGACCGGGCCGGCCTGCACACGGCCCTGGTGGACGGGCCCGTGCCCGACGACGAGGCCCTCGTGGCGGTCACCGCGGCGCTGGCCCGGGTGCGGCGGCGCCTGCGGGCACCGGCGGGCGCCGGGGGAGGACGGCCGGGTCCGCCGGGGCAGGATCGGTAGGCTCCGGCGCGACCCGGTGGGGACACGAGGCGGAGGCGAAGCGGTGTCGGACGCGCGAGAGGCACTGGCGGCGGTGCGGACCGAGGTGGGCCGCGTCGTCGTCGGCCAGGAGGGCGTCGTCAGCGGCCTCGTCACCGCCCTGCTGTCCGGGGGCCACGTCCTGCTGGAGGGCGTGCCCGGCGTCGCCAAGACGCTGACCGTCAAGGCGCTGTCGGCCAGCCTCGCGCTGCAGACCCGGCGCGTGCAGTTCACGCCGGACCTGATGCCGTCCGACGTCACCGGCCAGCTGGTGCTGTCCGAGGACGGGCGGGCGCTGACGTTCCGCCGCGGACCGGTGTTCACCAACCTGCTGCTCGCCGACGAGATCAACCGCACCCCGCCGCGCACGCAGGCCGCCCTGCTCGAGGCGATGGAGGAACGCCAGGTCTCGGCCGAGGGCACCTCCCACCTGCTGCCACGGCCGTTCCTCGTCGTGGCCACCCAGAACCCGGTCGAGTACGAGGGCACCTACCCGCTGCCCGAGGCCCAGCTCGACCGGTTCCTGTTCAAGCTGGTGGTCGGGTACCCGGACGAGGCCCAGGAGCACGAGGTGCTGGCCCGCCACGATGCAGGACTCGACCCCCACGACCTGTCCGCCCTGTCGGCCGTCGCTGATGCCGGGGTGGTGGCGGCGGCCCGCCAGGAGGTCCAACAGGTCCCGGCGGAGGCGCCCGTCCGCGAGTACATCGTGGCGCTGGCCCGGGCCACCCGCGATGCGCCCTCGGTGTCGCTCGGCGTCTCGCCCCGTGGGGCTGCCATGCTGTTGCATGCGGCGAAGGCGTGGGCATGGCTGTCGGGGCGAGAC
>CAZDIF010000496.1:0-2326 GCA_964505365.1 uncultured Actinomycetota bacterium | reverse complement strand
GGTGGGGGCATGGCTCCCACCGTGCTCACCGAACCGATGCAGCCGACGCTGCTGGACACCGGGCAGGCGCCCGCGGTCGACCGCGACTTCACGACGGCGCGTCGCACCGACCTCGGCCACGGCGCGTGGATCGAGGTGGTGCCCGGGTGGGTCGCCGGTGCCGACGACCTGTTCGACCAGGTCCTCGACGCGGCCGACTGGCGCGCCCACGAGATGCTGATGTACGACGAGGTGGTGGCCCAGCCGCGGCTGCAGACCTCGTGGACGATGGGCGAGCTGCCGCGCGAGCTCGACCTGCTCCGGGCGATGGGTGCCGCCCTGTCGGCCCGGTACCGCACTGCCCTGCCACGGGTGTCGGCCAACCTCTACCGCGACGGGCGCGACTCCGTCGCCTGGCACGGCGACCGCATCGCCCGGGACCTGCCCGACGCCGTGGTCGCGTGCGTCTCCCTCGGCCACCGCCGGCCGTTCCGGCTGCGCCCCCGCGACGGGGGACCCAGCCTCGCGCTGCAGCCGGGCCGGGGCGACCTCGTCGTCATGGGCGGCTCCTGCCAGCGCACGTGGCAGCACAGCGTCCCCAAGGTCGCCGACGCCGGCCCGCGGATCTGCGTGATGTTCCGCGAGGCCTACGGCGACGCCGACCACCGCCGCGCCGAGGCCAACCGGCGCGCCCGCCGGGCCGACGACCCCCGCACCGCCTGAGCACGGCTACCGTCGGGATCAGCCGACCTGCGAGGCAGCTGACGATGGCCGTGGTCAAGATCAACGTACTGACCGTGCCCGAGGAGATGCGCGACACGCTCGAGCAACGCTTCGAGGCCCGTGCCGGCGAGGTCGAGAAGACTCCCGGGTTCGTGTCGTTCGACCTCCTGCGCCCGACCGACGACTCCGACCGCTACTTCGTGGTGACGAAGTGGGAGTCCGAGGAGGCCTTCCAGGCCTGGATGGACTCGCGGCAGTTCCAGCAGGGCCACGCCCAGTCCAACCAGGGCCAGCGCCCCGCCGCGACCGACAGCGAGCTGCTCAGCTTCGAGGTCGTCCTCGGCGCCACGCGGACGAGCTGAGGCCCGCGAACACGGACGACCCCCGCCGGGCCGGGCGGGGGTCGTCGTGTGTCGGACCGGCCTACAGGCCGGCGCCGAGCTGGTTGTCGAGGTCCTCCTCGTCCCACGGGTGTGGGTGGCGACCCTCGGAGGGGAGGAGGATCGCCGCCGCGGCGATGGCCACGGCGAGGACGCTCAACAGGAACAGGATCGGGTCCATCGCTCGCACTCCTTGCTCGTGCCCCGCGGCGTTGCATCCAGACAGACGCGCTGCCGCTCGTGCGGGTTGCCCATGGGGGCGGCATCGCGCACCGACGTGCGTGCGGCGCACGAGAAGCGGCGATCTGTGATCCGCGGGCAGGACACGGCGGATCGATGGTCGAAGTTGTCGGTGGGTCTACCCCGGATCCGGTCCCGGGCGACCCATGAGGCGGGTGCTCCCGGAGGGGAGAGCACCCGCCTCGCCCCTTCCCGCGGCCTTCCGGGTGGTCGCTAGCCTTGGGGGTCTGCGCCGGGTCAGCCGTGCGCCGCCGACTCCCCCCGAAGGTCCCCGTCGATGCCGGACAACCATGCCGACGCGCTCGCCGAGCAACGTCGCCGCGTCGAGCACGTGCGCGACTACCTCGACGTGGACGCCAAGCGGGAGGAGCACGCCGAGCTCGAGGACCGCGCCGCCGACCCGGCCCTCTGGGACGACCCGGAGACGGCCCGCGTGGTGACCACGCGCATGTCGCGGGTGAAGCAGGAGATCGAGCGCTACGACCGCATGATGGAGCGCCTCGACGACCTCGAGGTGCTCAACGAGCTGGCCCAGGAGGAGGCCGACGACTCCTCGGCCGCCGAGGTGGCCGCCGGCCTCGAACAGCTGCGCCGCGACGTCGACCAGCTCGAGATCGCCACGTTGCTGTCGGGCGAGTACGACGGCGAGGACGCGATCGTGTCCATCAAGGCCGGGGAGGGCGGTGTCGACGCGATGGACTGGGCCCACATGCTGCAGCGGATGTACCTGCGCTGGGCCGAGAACCACGGCTTCGAGACCGATGTCTTCGACGAGTCCTGGGGCGAGGAGGCGGGGCTGAAGTCCACGTCGTTCGAGGTCCGCGGCGCCGACGCCTACGGCTGGTTGCAGACCGAGCACGGTGTGCACCGGCTACTGCGCAACTCGCCGTTCGACTCCCAGGGACGACGACAGACGTCGTTCGCGCTGGTGGACGTCGTGCCGGTGCTGCCGGAGGCGGACGACGACGTCGAGGTGCCCGAGGAGGACATCCGCATCGACGTCT
>CAZDIF010000495.1:0-2326 GCA_964505365.1 uncultured Actinomycetota bacterium | reverse complement strand
ACGATGGATGCCGAGCAGCTGGAGGGACTGCGGCGGGGCATGAGCTCGCCGTTCCCGTTCGTCGAGCGGACCGGGTTCGAGGTGGTCGAGTTGCGTCCCGGGTACTGCCGTGCCCAGATGCCGCTGGAACCCAACGTCAACCACATCGGCACGATGTACGCGGGTGCCCTGTACACGCTGGCCGAGCTGCCCGGCGGTGCCATGGCGCTGGCCACGTTCGACCCGGCCCGCTACTACCCGGTCGTGCGGGACATGCGCATCCGGTTCGTGGCGCCCGCCCGCACCGACGTCGAGGTCGAGGTGTCGCTGACCGACGACGAGGCCACCCGGATCCGTACCGAGGCGGACGAGCGCGGGAGGGCCGACTGGTCGTGGGAGTGCGAACTCACCGACGCCGACGGCACCGTCGTGGCGGTCACCGAGAACCACTACCAACTGCGCGCGCACGGCACCTGACGCGGATCGAGGGAGGAGATCGAGGCGGCGACGGCGAACCTCCCCACACACGATCGACCGGAGCCATCCGCATGCGCCGCACGGTCCCCGCCCTCCTGATCGGCCTGCTCGCCCTGCTCGGCACCGCCTTCGCGCCCGCCACGTCCACCCTGGACGACGCGCCGACCGCCATCCCGCTGGCCACCGAGACCCCCGACTGGTACACGCCCGAACTGCACGCGAAGGTGCTGGCCGCCGCCGAGGACGGCGAGGGCGTGCCCCTGCCGGACGGCGTCGAGGTGCCGGCCAGCGCGCTCGCGTTCACCGGCATTCGCCCCGGCTCCTGGATGCTGTTCCCGTCCGGCTGCACGATGAACTTCGTGTTCGGATCGCCCGGCTCGGACAGCTACATCGGCACCGCCGGCCACTGCGCGCAGACGGGTGAGGCGGTCACGATCGTCGCGGCCCCCGGGATCCTGATGAACATCGGCACCACCGCGAAGAGCGTGGACAACGGCGTCGGCGACGACTTCGCCCTGATCGACATCCGCCCCTCGATGGAGCAGCACGTCAACCCGTCGACCGCCTACTTCGGCGGCCCCACGGCGAAGGGCGACCCCCGCTTCGGCGATCCCGTGACCCACGCGGGCCACGGGCTGGTCATCGGGACCGGCGGCACGCCGCGTGCCGGGGTCGTCACCCTCCGGGACGGCAGCACGTACGCATGGGCCGGCGCCGCCACCCCCGGCGACTCCGGCTCGTTCGTGCTCGAATCCGACGGCACGGCAGCCGGCAACCTCACCCACCTGGTGGCCGGGACCTACTACCAGGGCGGCGACATCGCCGGCACCTCCATCGGGCGGATGCTGCGGATCGCCGGCAAGCCGCTGGCGACGGCGCCGCAGCTGCCCGACCCGCTCTCCTAGCCGTCCGGCGACTCGGTCGACCCGGCGACCACCTCGTCGGACTCCGACCCGGTCGGCTCCACCGCGTCCGAGTCCGACTCGGACTCGGACGTGGTCGGCGAGACCACCTCCTCCGGCAGTTCGCGACCGTCACGGAGGGCCTCGAACAGCGCCTCGGCATTCTCCGTCAGCTCGTCGTAGAAGAGCCCGTCGTCGAAGCGCCGTGACGTGAACGGCACGTTCGCCCCGACGATACGGTCGGCGTCGAACGACCGGAAGCTGTTGGCGAACGCCAGCAGCTCGCCGGTGGAGAAGCCCTCGTCGACCACGACCGACTGGCGGACGAGGTCGATCAGGGCCCGCACCCGCGTGGGGCTGGTGAGCGTGCCGGCCGAGACCACCTCGCCGACCGCCTGCCGGATGAAGTACTGCTGGCGGGCGGCGCGGCCCGCGGTGCCACTGCCGAACTCGTCGGAGACGTGGCGGGCACGCACGAACCCGGTGGCCTGGGCGGGAGTCAGCTGCTGGCAGCCAGCTGGCAGGTCCAGCCCGGAGCGCCAGTCGTCGATCGGGCTCTGCAGGCACACCTCGATGCCGCCCAGCGTCTCGGCCAGCCGCAGGAACCCGGCGAGGTCGACCTCCACGTAGTGGTCGAGGTCGGCGCCCACCATGTCCTCGAGGGTCGACACGAGCAGGTCGGGGCCGCCGTGGAAGTGCAGCGAGTTGAGCTTGACCGGGTTGGGCTGGCCGCCGGGATACACCGCGAGGTCCCGCGGGAACGACACCAGCCGCAACTGGTCGTCCTCCGGGTCGTACTGCACCCACATGATCGTGTCGGTCAGCCGCGACCCCGAGTCGTTCGCGTGGATGAGCTGGCGCTCCTCCTCGGTGAGGTTCTCGCGCGAGTCCAGCCCCACCACCAGCACGTTCTGCACCGTCGAGATCGTCGACAGGTCCCCCAGCGCCTCGGCGTCCTCCTGGTCCCG
>CAZDIF010000494.1:0-2330 GCA_964505365.1 uncultured Actinomycetota bacterium | reverse complement strand
GCCATCTACACGCACTTCACGCTGAAGACGACGGTCACGTTCAACACCCACGTCCGCACGCCCGCCGAGTGGATCGAGCGGTACCGCGCCAACGTCGTCGAGGGGCCGTACCACCTGCTGGTCGCCGAGCTGGACGGGCGGGTCACCGGGTACGTCGAGACCGGCCGGTTCCGGGGCCACCACGCCTACGCCGGGACGCTGGAGACCTCCATCTACGTGGCGCCGGACGGGTCCGGCAACGGCGTCGGCGGGGCGCTGTACACGCGGCTGTTCGACGACCTCGCGGACACGGACTTTCACACGGCGATCGCCGTGATCGCTCTGCCGAACGACTCCTCCTGCCGGTTCCACGAACGGCACGGGTTCGTGCACCGCGGCACCCTGAGGGGTGTCGGCCACAAGTTCGGCACCTGGATCGACACCGCCTACTACCAGCGCGACATCGGACGAGGCTCGAATGAGTGAGCAGCTGCCCGACGACGTGCCCGTGGAGCCCGGCAGCGTCGCCGACCGCATCGGCGTGTCCACCTTCCGGGACATCGTCGACGACTTCTACGACCGGGTCGAGGAGGACGAACTGCTGCGGCCGATCTACCCGGACGAGCTCGAGCCGGGCAAGACCCACCTCGCCCAGTTCCTCGCCCAGTACTTCGGGGCGACCGGCCTGTACTCGTCACGGCACGGCCACCCGCGCCTGCGGATGCGCCACAACTCCTTCCGGGTCACGGTCGAGGCCGCGGCCCGGTGGGCGGCCCTGATGTCGGACGCCATCGTGGCGCAGGACCTCGACGAGGAGAGCGAGGCCGCCCTGCTGGACTACGTCGTGCACGCCACGCCGCAGATGGTCAACACCTTCCCGGACCACGGCACGGGGCTGCCGACCTCGGACTGACACGTGACCGGCCACCGCCACGTGGTGTCCTCGTGGCGCACGCGTCACCCGGCCGCAACGTGCCGTGTCTAGGTTCTGCCTCCCATCCGCCGTGTGTCCAGGAGCTCATCGTGCGTCCACGCCCGTCCGCATCCCTGATGGCACTTGCCCTGGCCAGTGGACTCGTCGCAGCACCGGTCGCGTCCGCGGTCGAGGCATCGCCGGTCGTCGTCGCCTCGGACCTGGTCACCTCGCCCGTCAACCTGCTCAGCCACGACAACCCGCACGCCGGCGCGTTCAGCAGCGCGGGCGACGGGTTCGAGGTCTACCAGCGCGGCGTGTCCAACAGCATCCCGTTCAGCCTGCTGGACGACTCTGCGTCGAGCTTCCCCAGTGACTCGCTCGGGATCATCGGCGAGGACCACACCGGCCGGTTCTTCGGTGCCACGGACACCGAGAACAGTGACAACAGCGGGCCAGTGACGGCCACGTGGACCTTCGACGTGTCGTCGGCCGATGGGCCACTGTTCCTCAACCTCGACGCCGGGGCGATGGGCGACTTCGAGGCGACCGGCGACACGTTCGACTTCGCGACCGGGTTCGGCGGCACCGCCGCACCGACGCCCGTGCTGTCGGCCACCGTCGATGAGGATGCCAGCCGTTCCTACACCCTCGACGGGGGCGCCACGTTCACGCTCGACGACCCGGTCGACCTGGGTGGCGTCCCGCTGGACAACGACCTGGCCACGGTGTCGGCCGCCATCGAGGGCACCGGCGACACGCTGACGGTGACCTTCACCGCGCAGACCAATGGGGGCAGCGAGGCGTTCGCGTTCGATTCACTGGTGATCACCCAGGACGCACCACTCGCGGACGACGGGCCGGACCCCGAGCCCGAACCCGAGTGCGACGCCACCGACATCACCCTGATCTCCGACGTCCAGGGGGATGGCGACACCTCGCCGCTGACCGGCGACCCGGTGTTCGTGCCCGGTGACCCGATCACCGTCCGAGCCGTGGTGACCCTCGTGGCCCCCGATCTCGGTGGCTTCTTCATCCAGGAGGAGCCGGAGGACGTCGACGCCGATCCGGCGACCTCCGAGGGCGTGTTCGTGGCCGGCGCGGCCCCGGCCGGCGCCTCGGCCGGCAGCACCGTCGAGGTGACCGGCGGGGTTTCGGAGAGCTTCGACCGCACCCAGGTGAACGCCGACGAGGTGGCCGTCTGCGCCGTCGCGCCCGTCGAGATCGCCCCGACGGCGTTGGCCCTGCCGGCCGACTCGGCGGCGCGGGAGACGCTGGAGGGGATGGTCGTCGAGACGGCCCAGGACCTGTTCGTGTCCGGCCTGTTCACCGCGTACCGCTTCGGTGAGCTCGGCGTGGCGCTCGACGGCCCGTTGACCCAGCCCACCTCGGCGTTCGCGCCGGACGACCCGCAGGCGCAGCAGCTGGCCGACGACAA
>CAZDIF010000493.1:0-2348 GCA_964505365.1 uncultured Actinomycetota bacterium | reverse complement strand
TGGTCTTGGCGGTGTGGCTTCTGCGGCCGGGGGTGTGGAGGTTGTCGACGTCGGTGGGGCCGCCCTTGTCGAACGGGATGACGTGATCGAGGTCGGCCCGGCGCACCGCCGAGTTGGAGATCGGGCCGGTGTCGGCAAGGTCGCGGAGCTGCACGGCCTCTCGGAGCCAGCCCGGCGGCCGGTAGTGCTTGCGGCCCACACCGACGACCTGGCCGCAGTTGTCGAAGATGATCCCACGCACGTCCGCACCGCGCTGGTCGGCCAGCCGGCGGATCAGGGCGGCGGAGGCCTTCATCCTGCCGCCGGACAGGGTGGTCAGCAGCCAGCCCGGGGTGCGGTCGGCGTCGCACAGCGCGTCGGCGGTGGTGACCAGGTAGGCCATCGGTCGCGCCAGCCGGCTGTCGGTGGTGCCGGTGAGGCTGTCCTCGCACAGGGCCACGAGCCGGTCGGCGAGGTTGCGGCCGTGGGCCTGCCAGATGGCGGCCGCCCGGTCGTCGTCGAGGCCGTCGAGCTCGTCGGCGGTGGGCAGCGCCAGCGGGGCGTCCAGCGCCTCGGCGAGGATGGCGAACCCTTCGGTGTCGAAGCGGCCGTCGAGGGTGCCGCCGCCGAACAGGTCGGGCTGCAACGCCAGGTACCGGTCGTCGGTCGCTGCCGCTTCGGCTCGTTCCAGGTCCTGCGGCTGCCAGTGGTCGACCTGCTGCCAGATCCGGTCGACCAGCTCGTCCGGGCCGTATCCCGAGTACTCCTCCACCAGCGACTCCACGAACCCGTCGAGGTCCGGCAGGCGCCCGGTCGGGAGCCGGCGGGCCGCGGTGCAGATCGCGACGGCCTGCGACCACGACAGCCGCCCGTCGGCCAGGCCGGCCGCCACCGTCGGGAGCCGCCGCAGCGTGTCGGCGGTGGACAACACCGTGCGGGCCTCGCGGGCGGTCATGCGGGCGATCTGCTGCAGCCATACCCGCGGGGACAGGCCCCCGAACACGGACGGGTCCGTGTCCATGAGCAGGTGGGACAGCCGGGCGGCGAGCCGGTCGCGGGCGGCGGCGACCTCGACGATCGGTGCGACCCCGGGCCGTGCGGCCGGGCCGTCCACCGGCGGTGGCAGGTCCGGCAGCGGGGGCCGGGGTGGGATCGGTGTCGGGGTCGAGGCCATGGAGCGAACATACGTTTGCCGATTCTGCCATGTCAAGCATTTCGATCCATCCGACGAAATCTGTGGATAGACGGAGTCGTTCCACACCGTGTGGATGGTTTTGTGGATACGCAGCGATTCCATCGCGCCTCCGTCTGCCCGCGACGGGTCCTGCGCATGCGTGCCTGCCTGCCGCCCAGCCGACGAGGCCAGTGGCACCGTCAGGGATGTTGCGCCGGGTGGGCGCACCCGACGACCCGAACGCGGCGAGACGCCGTACCCTCGGTGGTTCCGAGACCACCCCCTGACCGCGGAGCCACACACCATGCTCGGCAAGTGGGCGAAGAGCTTCATCCTCCTGGCGGCCCTGTCCGGCCTGCTGCTGCTGATCGGCCAACTGGCCGGCGGCACGACGGGCCTGACCATCGCACTGGTCATCGCGCTCGGCATGAACTTCTTCAGCTGGTTCTACTCGGACAAGCTGGCGATCAAGATGGCCCAGGCCCAGCCGATGGACGAGGCCCAGTACCCGCGGGTCTACGCGATCGTCCGGCGCCTGGCCCAGCAGGCCGGCCAGCCGATGCCGAACCTGTACATCAGCCCCAGCCCCCAGCTGAACGCCTTCGCGACCGGTCGCGGTCCCGACCACGCCGCCGTGTGCGTCAACCAGGGCCTGTACGAGGCACTGACCGAGGAGGAGCTCGAGGGCGTGCTCGGCCACGAGCTGCAGCACGTCTACAACCGGGACATCCTCATCGGGTCGATCGCCGCGACGATCGCGACCGCGATCACCTTCCTCGCGTTCATGGCCCGGTTCGCCGCGATCTTCGGTGGCGGTGGCCGGGACAGCAACGGCGGCAACCCGCTGGCGCTGCTGGCGATGGCCATCGTGGCCCCGATCGCCGCGACGATCATCCAGCTGGCCGTGACCCGCTCGCGCGAGTCGCTGGCGGACCACACGGGCGCCGAGCTGACCGGCAAGCCGCTGGCGCTGGCGTCCGCGCTGGCCAAGCTCGAGCGCGGCAACAGCGACCCCCGCCGGATCCGCATGGGCGGCACCCGTGCTGAGACCAACGGCGCCATGCAGCACATGTACATCTCCGCCCCGTTCGGCGGCCGTGCGGCCAGCAAGCTGTTCCGCAGCCACCCGCCGACCGAGGAGCGCATCGCCGCCCTCGAGGAGCAGGCCCGCCAGATGGGCCAGCTCGGCCCGGGC
>CAZDIF010000492.1:0-2353 GCA_964505365.1 uncultured Actinomycetota bacterium | reverse complement strand
CGAACCGGCTGACGGCCATCACGACCAGCAGCACCGCGACCAGCCGGGAGCCCCCACGGCCCAGCACCTCGGTCGTGAGCAGTCCACGGGCGAAGCCGAGGATGCCGATGCCGAAGGCCAGGGCGCCGATGACGAAGGCGGGCACGAAGTACGGCTGGAGGGTCGACTGCACGGCGGCGACGTCCACACCGGCCTCCACGGCCGCCAGCGGGGCGAACTCGAGCCCGGGCAGGAACGCGTACAGGACGCTGCCGAAGACCACGAACGGCAGGCCCCACGCGCTCGACCGGTCGTCGCCCGCGTCTCGCAGGTGGGCCCGGATCGCCACGAAGGCCAGGGCGATGAGCCCGGACGCGACCGCGGTCAGCAGGTGCACGGCGGCCCACTGGCCGGGCGCCGCGGCCACGGCAGTGGCCACGCCCTCCGCGTCAGGGAGACGGGCGAGGAACGGGTGGGCCAGGAACGTGGCCAGCAGGACGACCGGCGCGGTGGCGACGGCGACGGCGCCCCAGCGGGCCCGGGCCGTCGTGGTGACGGGGGTGGCGGCGGTCTGCATGATCGTGCCTCTCCTGTCGGGGTCGGGTCGGTCAGGCCGTGGCGGTGCCGACGGCCATGGCGGTGTGCAGCACGGCGCCCGGCTGGCCGCCGGAGCGCTCGCGGAACATGCCGGCGAGCACGCGCTGGACGTCGGCGACCTGGTCGGCGGTGAGGTCGGCGACCAGCGCACTGCCGGTCGGGTGGCCGTGGGTGACGACGTCCCAGAAGTGCCGGGCCGAGTCGAAGCGGGCTGCCCACATGAGCGTGTCCACGTGGACGTCGCGTCCCCCGGCCTGCTGCAGGGCGCCCTCGAACACGGCGGGATCGGCGAGCCGGAACGCCGGCAGGACCGGGTCCATGGGCGGGGGCGTGAAGCCGGGGACCGAGGCCTGCAGGGCGCTGAGCAGGAAGGTGAGGCACTCGGCCCGCTGGCGGGGCCCGAACGCCGCGACCAGGATGCGGCCGCCGGGGCGCGTGACCCGGACCATCTCGCGCAGCCCGCGGGCGAGGTCGGGGACGATCGAGACGCCGTTGAGCGAGGCCGCCACGTCGACGCTGCCGTCGTCCAGCTGCAGGTCCTGGCCGTCCATCGCACGGGTCACGAGCCGGTCCAGCCCCTCGGCGGCGGCCCGGCGGTGCAGGCGATCGAGCATCGTGGGGGAGTGGTCCACGGCGACGACGTCGGCGCCGCGCCGGGCGGCGGGGATCGCCAGCGCGCCGCTGCCCGTGCCGACGTCCAGCAGGCGCGTCCCCGGGGTCACGTCGAGGCGGTCGAGCAGCCGCTCGGCGAAGGCCATGTTCGACGGCGTGGTGTGCCGGTCGAAGCCGTCGGCGATCGCCTCCCAGGCGGCGGTCGTCTGGTCGCCGGGCGCGGAACGGGCGACGTTCATCGGCCGGCCCCCTCGTGAGTGGTGGTGGCGAGGGCATTCCGCAGCGCGGCGACGAACGCCCCCGGCTGCTCCGCCGCCGGGTCGTCGGCGGCCCCCTCGATCACGTGCAGCGGCCAGCCGAAGCGGTCATGGGCTGCCTCGGCGACGGCCAGCCGCACCTGGCGGTCGTGCCGTCCGTGGATCAGCGTCGTCGGCACGGACAGGTGCGCGAGCTCCTCCCGGGGAATCGGCGGCATCCCGACGCGGGGCATCAGGGCCCGCAGCGCCGCCTGGGTCGTCGGCGACTGGGCGCAGGCGAGCGCGTAGTCGCGCAGGTCCTCCCACCGGTCGCCGAAGTTGTCGCCCGTCTGGTCGAAGTCCACGAAGCACTCGCGGAACAGGCGGTCGCGTGACCGCGCGGTGGGACGGGCCATGAACCGGACCATCGGCACCGCGAACCGCGGCATGGGCCGGAACCACGCCAGTCCGAGGCTGTCGACCAGCACGAGGTGGCCCACCCGCGACGGATGGCGCACGGCGTGGCGGGCCGCGATGGCCCCGCCGAGCAGGTGTCCGACCAGCGTCGGTGCCGGGTCGTCCACCGTGTCGAGGAGGCCATCGACCCAGGCGACCACGGCGGTGGCGTCCAGCCGGTCCGCCGGGACGCCCGAGTCGCCGTGCCCCGGAAGGTCCACGACCACGACGTGGTGGTCGCGGGCCAGGTCGTCGAGGACGGCCAGCCACACGCCCCAGTACTCGCCCTGGCCGTGCAGCAGCACCAGTGTCGGGCCGTGGCCACCCTCCAGCACCGTCGTGTCGACGCCCGCCAGGGTGCGGCGGCGTTCGGCCAGCGACGTCGCGGCCAGCAGTCGTGCCCGGATCGCTCGCGTGTCCTGCCCCGCGGTCCGACGGGTCTCGCCCATGGTCTGCCTCCCGGTGTCAGCTCC
>CAZDIF010000491.1:0-2353 GCA_964505365.1 uncultured Actinomycetota bacterium | reverse complement strand
GGATCTGGATGCCCTGGTTGGGCTGGCCGACCTCGTAGGTGTCCGGGTAGCACAGAAGCCACCGCGTGGTGGCGTCACCCCAGGGCGTGATGACCTGGTTGTGCTCGCCCCCCACGTACTGCGCGGGCTTTTTCACCTCGGGCAGCAGCGGCTCGAGCACGTCCCAGCACGACGGCGGCGTCGGGGCGCCGGGGCCTCGGCGGACGGAGGATCGCAGCGCCCGGTCGGGACGGGAGGTGACGGCAGTGGTGGACGTCGGCGACATGGCGCCTCGGGAGGAGGTCTCGGGGTTGTCCGCGCTCGGTGCGGCGTTCGGCGGGGAGGATGATCCCGGGACCAGCACACACGGCTGCAGGACGGCCGGTCGAAAACAGCTCGCACTCGCACCGGCTGGCGTTGAGCGTACCAGCCGTCCTGCCCCATTCCGGTGGGGCGCCGCCGCGTCAGGTGTAGCGCCGCATGTGGATGTTCAGCAGCAGCCCGATGAGCCCGAACCAGATGATCAGTGACGTCCCCCCATAACTGAGGAACGGCAGCGGGATGCCGGTGACCGGCATGATCCCGACGGTCATGCCGACGTTGACGAAGACCTGCAGCATCAGCAGGCCGACGACACCGGACGCGACCAGGGTGCCGAACAGGTCCTTGGCCATGATGGCGATGCGCAGGCCGCGCCACATCAGGATGGTGAACAGTCCCAGCACGACGATGGCCCCGAAGAACCCGAACTCCTCACCCACCAGGGTGAAGATGAAGTCGGTGTGGTTCTCGGGCACGTAGGACAGCGCGCTCTGGGTCCCGTCGAGGTAGCCCTTGCCCCCGAACTGGCCCGAGCCCACGGCGATCATGGACTGCTCGGTCTGGTAGCGGATGTCCTGGGCCGCGCCGCTGACGTTGGGGTTCACGAAGGCCGTGAGCCGCTCGAGCTGGTATGGCCGGACGACGCCGCTGCGCAGGATCGCGACCACGGCAGCCACCCCGGCACCGGCCAGGCCCAGCATCCACCGTGCCCCCACCCCGCCGACGAGGAAGAGCACGAACGTCAGCCACACGAACACGATCGACGTGCCGAGGTCGGGCTCCGCGTAGACGAGCGCCATCGGGACGGCGACGAGCACCAGCCCGGCGCCGATCGTGGCCACACCCGGACGCCCCTTCTGCTCGTGCAGCAGGGCACTGAGGGCCAGGATCACCGCAACCTTGGCCACCTCCGACGGCTGCAGGTTGAAGCCCCCGAGGTTGATCCAGCGCCGCGCGCCGTTGACCTCGTCACCGAGGGGGGTCAGCACGGCCACCAGCAGCAGCAGCGCGAGCAGGTAGAGGATCGGGCTGTAGGTGCGCGCCACCCGGTAGTCGGGGAGGGCGGCCACGGCCATGGCGACGAGCGCCACCACCAGCGCGATCAGCTGCTTGCGGACGTAGAACTGCTCGCTGAGGCCCTGCAGCTCCAGTCGCACCGACGTCGCCGAGTAGATCATGGCCAGGCCGACGACCGTGAGGAGCAGGGCGGTGCCCACCAGCACCGGGTCGAGGTGCCGGACCGGCGCATAGGCATCCTGCCAGCGGTCCTGCACCCGCTGGCGCATCATGCGGGTGGTCTGGTCGGAGCCGTAGTAGCCGACGTCCATCGCGTCAGTCCAGGATGGTGGGGTCGCCGGCCTCGAAGGGCTCGACCCCCAGGTCGAAGATGGCATCGTAGATACGGCGGACGATGGGGGCCGAGGTCTGCGATCCGCCGCCGCCCTCCTCGACCATCACGACGACGACGTACTGGGGGTCGTCGGCGGGGGCGTAGGACGCGAACCACGAGTACGGCAGTTCCTCGCTGCCCGCCTCGGCGGTACCGGTCTTCCCCGCGACGGGGATGCGGTCGAGCGGGAACCCCTCGAACGGCGTCACGGCGGTCCCCCGCGACTCCATGACGACCGCCTCGAGGCCGCGGCGGACCTCGGCCCAGTGGGCGTCGGGGGCCTCGATCCGGTTGACCGGCTCCGGCTCGATGCGCTCGACGACCTCGCCGGTCGTGTCGCGGACCTCCAGGCCGAGATGCGGGCGCCAGACGGTCCCGCCGTTGGCCACCGCGGCGTAGGCGCTGGCCATCTGCAGCGGGGTCGTCTGCAGGTCGCCCTGCCCGATCGAGGTGTTCACGGCGTCACCGCCGCGCCACACGTGGCCGTCCACGCAGTTCTCGTGCAGGTACGCGCGGACGACCGACCCCTCGGGGTACTCCTCCTGCAGGGCGCACCAGTAGTCCTTCTTCGCCTCCCAGTTCTGGCGCTTCCACTCGCGGTCCGGCACCGTGCCGCCCCGCTCGCCGGGGATCTCGATGCCGAGCGGCTCGTCGAAGCCGAAC
>CAZDIF010000490.1:0-2355 GCA_964505365.1 uncultured Actinomycetota bacterium | reverse complement strand
CGCATGCGGCTGCACGTCGTCGAGCCGAACCGCCACCGCCGGCTGCTGCGCGACCGCGTCGGGCTCGAGGCACAGGACGCGCAGGCGCGCGAGCTGCTCAACGACATCGCCAACTTCGGCGCGTGGCTGTCGAACGAGCGCGGCCACCCGGTCCCGCAGCCGCAGGTGGACCGGGCCTGGTACGAGCAGTCCTACGTCGGGACCCTCGCGGAGGTCCCGGACGAGCTGCGTGACCGCCGCGACGACCCCCAGCTGTTCCTCGAGATCCTCGACCACTGGCACCAGCTGTCCGAGTCCGAGGGGTGCGACGTCGACCTCCACGAGGCCGCGCGCAGCTACGCCGAGGACGTCCTGCGCCACGTCCCTGCCGAGGCCGTCACCACGGAGGCCGACGCTGACCTCGACGACGAGGCGAGCTGATCAGGCGGGGGCGGCGCGGCGCCAGGCGCCGTTCCACCACCAGCGGCCGAGCATGGCGACACGCGTGACGGGGTCCGCGACGATCGCGGCGTACATCGCCACGAGGCCGAGCCCGATCACCTGCGTCGACAGCCACGAGCCGCCGAGCAGGACCAGCAGCACGCCGACCGCCGACGCGTACAGCGGGTAGCGGGTCTCGCCGGAGCCCTGCATGGCGCCCCGCATCACGGCGAACACCCCCCGGAACGGCAGCGCGAGGGCGAACGCCCGGACCCACGGGACGATGGCGCTGGTGGCCGTCGGCTCGGCCGCGGCAAACAGCGACGCGATGGGGCGGGCGAACACCAGCAGCAGCACGGACGCGGCGAGGCCGAGCGCCGCCGACATCACCAGCGCGCCCTGCCCGTACTGGCCGCCGGCGTGCACGTCCCGGCGTCCGACGTTGTTGCCGACCATCGTGCTGGCGGCGATGGCCACGCCGCGGTTGGGGATCACGCCGAGCAGCAGGATGCGGCGGCCGACGTTGTAGCCGGCGCTGGCGCCGGTCCCGAACAGCAGCACCAGGCCGTTGAGGGGGATGGCGGCCACCGCGTAGAGGCTGCGCTCCAGCGCCTGCGGGGCACCGATCGTGAGGATGAGCCGCCCGGTCGCGAGGTCGCGCAGCCCCGGACGCGAGAACCCGACGGACGGGTGCCGCCGGGAGGCCAGCACCGCCGTCATCACGGTCCCCGCGAGCACGTCGCCGACCGCCGTGCCCACCGCGGCACCGACGACGCCCAGCTCGGGGAACGGTCCGAGGCCGGGCACCAGCAGCACCGTCAGGCCGATGTTGCAGGCCGTCGCCGACACGCGCACCACCATCGGGGTCCGGGTGTCGCCGACCGACTGCAGCACGCGGTCGAACATCGTGGTCGCCAGCCGCGGGACCGAGGTGGCCAGGACGATTCGCAGGTAGGTGGCGCCCTCGCGCGCCACCTCGCCCTCGGCCCCCAGCAGGCGGAAGTACGCGTCGGCACCGAGCAGCCCGGCGAGGGTCGCCGCCAGCCCGAGCGCCAGCGCGATCAGGCCGGTCTGGGTCGCGGCGGTGTGGGCCCCGGCGACGTCGCCCGCGCCGTGCCGCTGGGACACGGTCGCCGCCGTCCCCGCGGCCAGGCCCAGGGCCACCATCAGCACCAGCCGCGTCGCGGCGTCGGCGATGCCGATCGCGGCGACGCCCGCCGACCCGATGACCGCGCCCACCACGACCAGGTCGATCGTGCGCATCGAGATGCGCATCAGCCCGGTGAGGCTGGCCGGCCAGGCGAGGCGGTACAGCGTGGGCCACGTGGCGCGGATCAGGGACATGACCGCCGACGGTAGCCGGGGTCCGATCACCCCACCCCGCCCGGAGGTGTGCACCAGTCGCGAAAATTCAGGCGGGATCCTGCGCACACCTCGCCGCGCGCACCGAGGTGTGCACCGTCTGCGAAGTTTCCCGGGGGATCGTGCGCACACCTCGGGCGAGGTCGAGGCGCTCGGGCGCGCTGGTAGCGTCCCGGCCATGAACGCACGCCACGTCCTCGTCGCCGTCGCCTGGCCCTATGCCAACGGGGTGCAGCACCTCGGGCACATGGCCGGGTGCTACCTGCCCGCCGACATCTTCGCCCGCTACCACCGCATCGCGGGCAACAGGGTGCTGATGGTGTCCGGCAGCGACGCCCACGGCACGCCGATCACGGTCAAGGCCGACCAGGAGGGCGTCACCGCCCCCGACATCGTCGACCGGTACCACCCGCTGATCTGCGAGCAGTGGGAGAAGTTCGGCATCTCGTTCGACAACTTCACGACGACGATGACCGACACCCACCGCGAGGTGGTGTGGGAGCTGTTCCGCGAGCTGCACGCCGGCGGCTACATCGGGTCGAAGGTCACCGAGCAGTTCTACGACCCCGAGGC
>CAZDIF010000489.1:0-2359 GCA_964505365.1 uncultured Actinomycetota bacterium | reverse complement strand
TGTTCTCGACCGACCCGGTCTTCACCGACGGGTCCCTGGTCGCGCTCGAGGACCCGCGGGAGATGACGCCACCGGAGAACGTCGTCCCGGTCGTCAACCAGGAGGTCCTGGACGCCAACCCGGAGATCACCGACGTGCTGAACGAGGTGTCCGCGACGCTGACCACCGAGGGCCTCGCGGCGCTCAACGGGCAGGCGGCCGAGGGCCAGCAGCCCGCGGACATCGCCGCGGGCTGGCTGGAGGAGAACGGCCTGGTCGGCTGACCGGCTACGACGTCGGCGGCGCCTCGTCGGTCGTGGCTTCATCGGCCGCGACGGGCGGGGCGCCGTCCTCGTCCACAGCCGCCGACTCGCGCTCCTCGTCGGTCGGCAGGCGCCGCTGCGTCTCACCGGAGGCCCACTGCAGTGCCTTCTCGTGGCGCTCGTCGGGCGTGACCCCGGCCTGCACCATGCGGTCGTGGACGGCCTTCGCCGGGTCGTACTGGCCCTTCCGGGCGTAGGCCCACATGAGGTCGCGATAGGTCGGCTCGTCCACGCCGATGCTGGCCTCGGCCAGCCGGTCGATCAGCTCGCGCGCGCGGTCGAGGTGGCCATCGTGGACGAGCCCGCCCGCGACCCGCGAGGCATCCGCCACCGTGGGCGTGACCTTCGTCGCCAGCATCTCCTCGAGCAGGATGACGGCGTCCTCGGTGCGGTGACGCCGCACGAGGGCACCGAGCAGCGGGCCCCAGTGGCGGCCGTTGGTCAGCACGCGGTCCTTCTGCAACCGGGTCAGGACCACCCGGGCGCGGTCGAGCTGGCCGTCCTTCACCAGCGCCTCGACGAGGTCACGGGCCCGCCGACGGTCCGGGGACACACCGCGGCGGGCCGTCTCGAAGAACACCTCGACGGCCGTCTCCAGCTTCCCGGCGCCCAGCAGCGTGCCGACGACCTCGGCCGCGCGGTTCGGCGGGACGGGGACGCCGAGGATCAGCATCCAGTCCATGGCCGACAGCGCCAGGTCGGCTCGCTTCGCCTTCACGGACAGCTCGACCAGCCCCTCGAGGTTGGCGCCGGACGGCACGGCCCGGTCGGCGAGGTGGCCAGCCTGCTGCCAGGCGGCGTCCAGCTCGCCGGAGGCGATCACGGCCGTGAGCAGCGCGTTGTGGTGGTGGCTGGTGGCCGTCCCACCGGCATCCTCGGCGGCCGCGAGGGCCGTCCGGGTGCGGTCCACGTCGCCGGCGCGGGCCCAGCCGAGCGCCAGCTCGGTGCGCACGTCGGCGGGCAGGTCGACCCCGTGCTCGGTGAGCAGCTCGAGCAGCTGCTCGGCCCGGTCCGTGTGGCCGGCACGTGCCATCATCGACACGACCTGCTCGACCTCCCGGGCGTCGGGCTGGACGCCACCGGCGAGCATCGCTTCGAACAGCGCCCGGGCGTCCTTGATGGCCCGGCGGTCGAGGACGTCCGAGAGCAGGACGCGGTACTCGGAGCGCTGGGCCGCCTGCCCCCGTGCGGCCATCCGGCGCAGGAGCACACGGGCCGGCTGCAGGCGTCCCGCCGCGAGCTCCGTGGAGAACAGCTGCGGGAGCAGCTCGTCCGGCGGTGTCGCCCCGTCCTCGCGCAGTTGGTCCAGCATCGCCGACGCCTCGGCGGTGCGGCCCGCGCGGCCGGTCGCCAGCGCCAGCTGCCAGCGCACCGACGGGTCGACGGGCACGCCGGCCTCGGCCATCTGTTCGACGACGCGACGGGCGCCGTCGAGGTCACGACCGGCGAGGTGGGCGTCCAGGAGGAGCCGGTAGTGCGGCTCGCCGACCTCGACGCCTCGGTCGACCATCGACTGCCACACCTGCCGGGCCATCCGCAGGTCGCCGGAGAACCGGCGCAGTGCGTCGAGGTAGCGGTCATCGGACGCGGTGGTGGAGGGGTTCTCGGGCGGGGTGCCGGCAGACATCGATGACCTCCCTCGAGAGGGGTGCGCACGACCACGCGCACGGTGGGTGAACGGCTCTCGTCCCGTCCGCGACCCTAGCGGCTCGGGTGGCGGCGCCCCGGCCGGGCGGGGGTCAGGCCAGCAGGTGCTCCAGCCCCACGACCAGGTCCTCGTCGAGGTCGGCGACCGACCGGACCGCCAGCAGCACGCCGGGCATGAACGAGGTCCGGTCGAGGGAGTCGTGGCGGATCGTGAGCGTCTGCCCCACGCCGCCGAAGATGACCTCCTGGTGGGCGACGAGGCCGGGGAGGCGGACGCTGTGGACGGTGACGTCGTGGTGGCGGGTGCCGCGGGCACCGGGATGGGCGTCGTCACCGCCCACGTGGGCCGGCGCCTCGCCGCGGGCGTCGGCGATCAGCTCGGCCGTGCGCAGCGCCGTGCCGGACGGGGC
>CAZDIF010000488.1:0-2360 GCA_964505365.1 uncultured Actinomycetota bacterium | reverse complement strand
CGCTGCTCCTGGGCGATCTTGCCCCGCACCTGGTCAAGCCGGTGTCGTTCCTGTACCCGCTGACCCACCCGGTGTGGGAGCGCGCCTACGTCGGTGCCGGCGTGACGCTGTACGACATGCTCGGTGGAGCCCGCCAGCTCCCGCGCCACCAGCACCTCACCCGCAAGGGCGCCCTGCGGATGGCGCCGAGCCTGCGGGCGGACTCGCTGGTCGGCGCGATCCGCTACTGGGACGCCCAGGTCGACGACGCCCGCCACACGATGGCGCTCGCCCGCACGGCGGTGCAGTACGGCGCGGCGGTGGCCACGTCGGCTCGCGTGAACGGGTTCCTGCGCGAGGGCGAGCGCGTCGTCGGCGTGCACGTCCGTGACAACGAGGGCGGCACGGAGGTCGACGTCCGCGCCCGGCAGGTGGTCAACGCCACGGGCGTGTGGACCGACGACGTCCAGCAGCTGGTGGGCCGGGGCCGGATCCGCGTGCGGTCGTCGAAGGGCATCCACCTGGTGGTTCCGCGGGACCGCATCCACAGCGACAGCGGGATCATCCTGCGCACCGAGACGTCCGTGCTGTTCGTGATCCCGTGGGGCCGGCACTGGCTGATCGGCACGACCGACACCGACTGGGACCTCGCCAAGTCCCACCCCGCCGCGTCGGCCACCGACATCCAGTACCTGCTGGACCGCGTCAACCGGGTGCTGCGCACGCCGCTGACCCACGAGGACGTCGAGGGGGTGTTCGCCGGCCTGAGACCACTGCTGTACGGCGAGTCCGAGGCCACCTCGAAGCTGTCGCGCGAGCACGCCGTCGGCCAGACCGTCGCCGGGCTGATCACGATCGCCGGGGGCAAGTACACGACCTACCGGGTGATGGCGAAGGACGCCGTGGACGCGGCCGCCCGCAACCTCGACCAGCGGGTGCCCGAGTCGGTGACCGAGCGGACGCCCGTCATCGGCGCGACCGGCTACCACGCGCTGTGGAACCAGCGCCACCAGCTGGCCAGAGAGTCGGGCCTGCACGTCGCCCGGATCGAGCACCTGCTCAACCGCCACGGCGCCCGGGTGACCGAGCTGCTGGACCTGCTGGCCGACCGCCCCGAGCTCGCCCGACCGCTGCCGTCCGCCGACGACTACCTCGAGGTCGAGGCGGTCTACGCCGCGTCCCACGAGGGCGCGCTGCACCTCGACGACGTCCTGGCGCGCCGGACCCGGACCTCGATCGAGTCGTGGGACCGGGGCCTGGCCGCGGCACCGGTGGTGGCCGAGCGGATGGCCGAGGTGCTGGGCTGGGACGGGGACACGGTCAAGCGCGAGGTCGCCCACTACGAGGCGCGGATCGAGGCCGAGCGCGAGTCCCAGCGGATGCCGGACGACCGCACGGCCGACTCGGCGCGGATGGGCGCCCCCGACGTCCGCCGCGGCGCCCCCACGACGGAGTGACGGCCTACGGCTCGATGACGTTGGTCGGGTCGGGCTGCTGGTGCGGGGGTGCCTGGCTGTAGTCGCCGAAGGGGCCGTCGCGGTCAGCGATCACGGCGCCGACGCCCTCCTGCTCGGCCCGTTCGATGAAGCGCAGGGCGTCCGGCGTGTTGCGCATGAGCCCGTCGAGGATCGGACCGAGCGTCTGGGTGCTGTGCAGCCCCATGTTCTCGTAGGCCTGGTTGACGATCAGCTTCATCGCCGCCAGCTGCGACGACGGGATCGAGGCCAGCTGCTCGGCGCGCTCGCGGACGGTGTCCTCGAGCCGGGAGAACGGCACGGCCTCGTTGATCAGGCCCACGTCGGCGGCCTCCCGGCCGGACAGGGGCGTGCCGGTCAGCGCGTACTCCTTCGCCTTCGTCAGCCCCAGCCGGTACAGCCACATGCCGGACAGGTACGCGCCCCACATGCGCGAGTACGGGGTGCCGATCTGGGCGTCCTCGCTCGCGACCACGAGGTCACCGCACAGCGCGGTGTCGCTGCCACCGCCGACGCACCAGCCGTGGACCTGCACGATCACCGGCTTCGGGGTGCGCCACATGCTCATGAACTGCTGGGTGGGGGCGACCTGCGGGGCCGTGGCGAAGGCGAAGTCCTTGCCCGGGTCCCACCGGCCATCGGTCGTGATGAAGCGGTCCCAGTGCTCGAACCCGCCGCCGAAGTCGTAGCCGGCACAGAACGACCGGCCGGCGCCGCGCACGACGATCACCTTCACGGCCTCGTCGAGTGTGGCCTCGCGGATGGCCCGTTCGAACTCCTCGGGCATCGGCGGGACGATGGTGTTGAGGCGGTCGGGTCGGTTCAACGTGATCGTCGCGATCGAGCCGTCGACGTCGTACAGCAGGGTCGTGAGGTCCATGGCCGCTCCACTCCCGGGGAGGTGGG
>CAZDIF010000487.1:0-2367 GCA_964505365.1 uncultured Actinomycetota bacterium | reverse complement strand
ACACGTTCGTCGGTCGCGACGAGTACGACGGCGTGTTCCTCCCCGGCTACGAGGCGGTGGACGCCCCCCGCCTGGCCGAGCCGATCGGCCTGTCCGGCATCGACCACGTCGTCGCCAACGTCGAGCTCGGCAGGATGGACCACTGGGCCCGCTGGTACGCCGACGTGTTCGGCTTCACCCAGTTCCGTCACTTCTCGGACGAGGACATCTCCACCGACTACACCGCGCTGATGTCCAAGGTGATCTGGGACGGCAAGGGCCGCATCAAGCTGCCCATCAACGAGCCGGCCGAGGGCAAGAAGAAGTCGCAGATCGACGAGTACCTCGAGTTCTACCGCGGCCCCGGCGTGCAGCACATCGCGCTGTCCACCGGGGACATCATCGAGACCGTGAAGCAGATGCGGGCCCGCGGCGTGCAGTTCCTCACCGTGCCCGACGAGTACTACGACGACGCGCGCGCCCGCGTCGGCGAGGTGGACGAGTCGTGGGACGAGCTGCAGGAGCAGGGCATCCTCGTGGACCGCGACGACGAGGGCTACCTTCTGCAGATCTTCACCGAGCCCGTCGAGGACCGCCCCACCGTGTTCTACGAGATCATCCAGCGCCACGGCGCCACCGGGTTCGGGGTCGGCAACTTCAAGGCCCTGTTCATCTCCATCGAGCGGGCCCAGCAGCGGCGGGGCAACCTCTGACCGCCGCGGCACCCGACCGGCTCGAGCTGCCCACCGACCCGTCGACGGTCCTGTTCGACCTCGACGGCACGGTCCTCGATTCCACCCGGCCCGTCCTGGCCGCGTGGACGGCCGCCCTGACCGGCATGGGGCTGCACCCACTGCCTCGGGAGCAGCTGCACCGCGTGATCGGGCCGCCGTTGCGGCACTCGGCACCGGAGGTGCTGGCCGAGCGCAGCCGGGAGACCGCGGCTGACCTCGAGGAGTTTCTCGACCGCTTCCGGATCGCGATCCACGAGGTCGAGGTCACCGAGGCGCTGGCCTACGAGGGTGTCGAGGACGTGCTCCACCGCGTGGCCGCCGCCGACCGGCGCCTGGCCGTGGTGACGTCGAAGCCGATGCAGGCGACGTCACGGATCCTGCCGGCGCTGGGGATCGCCGACCTGTTCGTCCACGTGGAGGCTCCCGACCAGTCCAGCGCCGAGGTCAAGGTCGAGACGATGGCCCGGGCCGTGGAGGCACTGGCCCTCGGCGCCGACGACGCGGTGCTGGTGGGCGACCGCCGCCACGACGTCGAGGCGGGCGCGGCCCACGGCATCGCCACGATCGGCGTCACGTGGGGTGGGCTCGGCCACCGCGCCGAGCTGCAGGACGCCGGCGCGGCGCTGATCGTCGACACGCCGGGGCAGCTCGCCGAGGCACTCGGCGTCTGACCGGCCGGGTGCGAGTCAGTCCCCGTCGACGATCGTGTCGATGCGGTCGCCGAGCCAGTCCAGCAGGCTGGCCTGGCCGACGGTCTGCAGGACCAGCCAGAGCACCACGAGGACGATGGCGACGATGCCGGCGAGGCGGAGCCCGCGCATGACCCGGTCGCCGTACTGGCTGACGAGCGAGTCGAGGCGGGTGGTGGCGTCACGGGCCCGGTCCGACAGCAGGTGGACGCCGCGCTGGACCTCGTCCCGTGCGACCCGGCGGACCTCGGCCATGATCTCGGCCGTCTCGTCCCGGGTTCGCCGAGCGGGCACACGGCCCGGGTGCCCCGTCGGCTCCTCGCGGGTGGCCGGCGTGTCCGGCTCCGGCACCGAGGGCACGTGCGTGATCGGCGGCGCGCGCCAGTGGTCGGTCCAGTCCAACCCGTCCCACCACCGCAGCCGGGAGCCACCGGCCGGATCCGGGTACCAGCCGGCGGGCGGGGCGTCGGCCTTCCTCACGTCCCCGGCCCCCTCGGCGGCGGTGCGTCGACGCGCTCGGCCTCGTCCGGGATGGCCAGCCCGCCCTTCGGGCGGACCTCGTCCTCGTCCTCGTCGCGGCGGACGGTCTCGGTGATCGCCGCCACGGTGCTGAGCAGGCCGGAGAACTCCGCGGGGATGACCAGCTTGGTCGCCCGGCCGTCGCCGATGCGCTCGAGCGCCTGCAGGTACTCGACGGTCAACACGGACTGGTCGGCGGACGCGGCCTTGATGCCCTCGAGGCGGGCCCGCGCGCCCTCGCCCTCACCCTCGCCGACGCGCGCGAGGCGCAGCTTCTCGGCGTTGGCCCGCAGCTCGATGGCCTGCGCGTCGCCCTCGGCGTCGAGGACGGCGGCCTGCTTGCGCCCCTCCGCGGCCAGGATCGACGCCTCCTTCTCGCCGTTCGCGCGGGCGATGGCGGCCTCGCGGTAGCCGTTGGCCTCGGTCACCGTGGCCCGTCGGTCACG
>CAZDIF010000486.1:0-2371 GCA_964505365.1 uncultured Actinomycetota bacterium | reverse complement strand
CCCAACGAGAAGGTCCAGATCGTCGACAACGACAACGGCAACCGCCTCGAGACCTACGTCATCGAGGGTGAGCGCGGGACCGGGGTGATCGGGCTCAACGGCGCAGCCGCTCGCCTCGTGTACCCGGGGGACACCGTCATCATCATCTCCTACGCCGAGATGGAGGACGCCGAGGCTCGTGAGCACGAGCCCACGGTCGTGTTCGTCGACGGCGACAACCAGCCCGTCCGCACCGGTGTCGAGATCGCCGGCGCGGTGGCCTAGGGGTGTCGACGGGGCAGGACCTCGCCCCCGTCCTGGCCGACGTGGTCGCACGGGCGCTGGCAGAGGACCTGGGCGACGCCGGCGACGTGACCACGACCGCCACCGTCCCGGCGGAACGAGCCGGCCGGGCCGAGGTCCTCGCACGCGCCGACGGCGTCCTCGCCGGCGTCGCGGCGCTGGCCGAGGTGTACGCGCAGGTCGACCCCGCCGTCGACGTCGAGGTCCACCTCGACGACGGTGCCGCCGTGATCCGGGGTGACGTCGTCGCCACGGTGGCCGGACCGCTGCGGTCGCTGCTCACCGGCGAACGGGTGGCGCTGAACCTCCTGTGCCACCTGTCCGGTGTCGCCTCGCGCACCCGCCTGTTCGTCGACGCTGCCGACGGCACCGGCGTGGCGATCCGGGACACCCGCAAGACCACCCCCGGCCTGCGGCTGCTGGAGAAGGCCGCCGTGGCGGCCGGCGGCGGGAGCAACCACCGGGTGGGCCTGTTCGACGAGCTGCTGGTCAAGGACAACCACGTGCTGGCGGCCGGGGGAGCGGGCCCCGCCGCCCGGGCCGCCGTCGCCGGGTCCGGGGGCCGTCCCGTGCAGGTCGAGGTGTCCCGCCTCGACCAGATCGACGAGGTGCTGGCGGCCGGTGTCAAGGACCTGCTGCTGGACAACTTCAGCGTCGAGGAGGTCCGCGAGGCCGTGGCACACGTCGCCGGGCGCGCCCGGCTCGAGGCCTCCGGCACGATCACCCTCGACAACCTCCGCGCGTACGCCGGCGCCGGGGTGGACCGGATCGCCACGGGGGCGATCACCCACTCGGCGCCGTGGCTGGACCTCGCCATGGACGTCCGCCAGGTGGAGGGCTGACGTGCTCCTCGCGGTCGACGTCGGCAACTCCAACACGGTCCTGGGCGTGTTCGAGGGCCCCGAGCTCGTGCACCACTGGCGCGTGTCCACCGAGCACCACCGCACCCCGGACGAGCTCGCGCTCACCTTCCAGGGGCTCCTGAACTTCGCGGACCTGTCCCTCGGGTACGACCTGACGGGCCTGGTCGTCGCCTCGGTGGTGCCGCCGGTCACCGAGACCCTGCGAGACATGGCCGGCCGCTACCTCGCCGTCCCACCGATCGTCGTCGAGCCCGGCACGCGCACCGGCATCCCCATGAAGGTGGACAACCCCCGGGACATCGGCGCCGACCGCATCGTCAACGCCGTCGCCGTCGCCCACCTGTACGGCGCGCCGTCGATCGTCGTGGACTTCGGCACCGCCACCTCGTTCGAGGTCGTCGACCGCGACGGGGCGTTCGTGGGCGGGGCGATCGCCCCGGGCGTGCGCCTGTCCGCGGATGCCCTGTCCGAGCACGCGGCCCGCCTGCCGGAGGTCGAGATCGTCAGCCCCGACGCCGTGGTCGCCCGCAGCACCGTGACGGCGCTGCAGTCGGGCATCGTCCACGGGTTCGCCGGCCAGGTCGACACGCTGGTGCGCCGGCTCGCCAGCGAGCTCGGCCCCGGGGTGACCACGGTGGCGACCGGCGGGATGGCACCGACCGTGCTGGCCGCCTGCGAGACGATCGACCACCACGACCCGTGGCTGACCCTGAAGGGCCTGCGCCTGATCTGGGAACGCAACGCCTGACACCGACCGGAGGACCCGCATGCCCCGCGAGATGACCGACGAGGAACGCCGCGCCTTCCTGCTGGCGCCGGGCCGGACGGGCCACCTCGCCACCGTGCGCGAGGACGGTCGCCCGCACGTGGCCCCGATCTGGTTCACCGTGGACGGTGACGACGTCGTGTTCAACACGGGCGCCGACACCGTCAAGGGCCGCAACCTGCGGAAGACCGGGCGGGCCAGCCTGTCCGTGGACCTGCCGGTGCACCCGTACGGGTTCGTCCACCTCGAGGGGCCCGTCACCATCGAGGACGACCCGGACGCCTACCGGCCGCTGTCACGGCGCATCGCGGCCAAGTACGTGCCGTTCGACGAGGTCGAGGACTACACCGACCGCAACGCCGTCCCCGGCGAGCTGCTCGTCCGGCTGCAGCCCGAGACCGTCGTCGCCGAGGCCGACCTCGCCGGCTGGGACTGACTGGAGGCGCGGAGCGAGGCCCCC
>CAZDIF010000485.1:0-2378 GCA_964505365.1 uncultured Actinomycetota bacterium | reverse complement strand
CGTTCGCTCGTCGACAGATCGGACGAGCGGGTCATACGGAACTCATCGGTGGCGACCAGATTCCCGCAGACGACATCTTGGGTTTCGGAGCGCAACCGGCATCGCCCGGGTGTATCGACCCGGAAAGGCGAACACCATCGGGGTTTCCGCTGACCGAGGATTCCTTGCCAAGGCCGGAACGGCCGCAACCCTCGTGGCGTCCTACCCTTGTCCATGGGGATCGGGAGATGCGTGGCAGGATCGAAGCGACCGACCGCGATGGGGGCCGCCTGCCTGCTGGCGGTGGCTGCTGTCGGTTGTGGCAGCGGATCGCCGCTCGCGGACACTGCATCCTCGGCCCCGTCGGAAACGGGCGAGGCGTCTACCGGCGAGACGGAGGAGTCGGCCGGCGGGCAGGACATCGAAGTCGTCGCCAAGCGCGACGGGGCTCCGAGGCAACCCGGCTACGTCTGGGTCGGGTGGGACCACACCGAGCAGGGGCTGCAGGACCTGTGGGCCTCCTTCCGCCTCGATGGTGACCCGCCACACCTGTCCGGCGAGGCCGTCGTGCTGGCTGCGACCGGCGAGAGCGGCTCGTGCCCGACCCGTCTGACCGACACGGCCGTCGACGGCGACACGCTGTATCTGTCGTTGGTGGATGAGCCGGCGGTCACGCCTCCTCCGGACAACTACGGGTGCACGTCCGACTTCAACCCGGTGACGTTCGTCCTTCGCGTCGAACGTGACCTCGTGGAACGCGTCGACGTCGTCGACTTCGGTGACACGGCAGTCGGCCTGGGGCCGGCTGGTCAGATCACCCACGAGGACTACGGCGGCTGACCTGGCAGCGCCGTGTCTGTATCGCCCGAAGCGGTGCCGGGCGCCCGGATCCGTACGCGCTCGCGTGTAGCGTGCCGCGCCCACCACGGTCAGGAGCGAGATGCGGCGTGTGGCGGCCCTTGCGCTGTCGGCGGTGTTGGTTACCGCTTGCGTCAATCCCTTCGACCGGCCCCCTGAGGCAACGGCACGGCAGAAGCTGGAGGACCACGAAGCGGTCACCGATCAACCAGCAGTCATCGTGCCCCGCCGGCTGCCCGACGGCTACGGGATGCTGTGGGGCAACATGTACTTCCCGCGGGGGCGCCCGGACGACCTGCCCGGTGTCGAGGTCTGCGTACTGGCCGAGTCGGAGGAGATTCTGGGGCGATGCGTTGGTACCGCGGACGACTCGCCCTGGATCAGCTTCGAGGTGGAGGGTTATGTCGTCGTCGTGGCAACTGTCTCGTCACCCGAACGTCGGGCACTGCTGCAACCGTGGCTCGAACTCGAGTGGACAACGGACTGGCGAAGTGTCGAGTGGGTGGATGAACCGTTCGCCTGATGTGGCGCATGTCGGTGACTCCGTAGTCGCGGCCCGCACCCAACGGCCATCCCGACGAGTCACCCCCAACGGGCGGCCTCGTACTGCAACCTGGGTCGCCCGGCGCGGAGTCAGGACCGCCAGTAGAACCCGCGTTCCTCGCTGAGTCCGGCGCGGCTGGTCGTGCCGTACTCACCGCGTCCCTTGACATAGCCCCAGCCGGCCAGGGATGCGACGACGACGCCACCCAGCGCGGCCCCGATGCCGGAGCCGCCGAGGATGGCGAGCCAGTCGGCGGTGTTCGGCGGGGATGCCAGTGCCACCCGGTAGCTCTCGTGGGTCCGGGTGACGGGCACCTCGGATGCGTCTGCGTATGCACCGGGGATGACGAGGCGCTGGATCTTGGGCCCGTGGGGTCCTTCCCACCGCACCAGCGCGGTGCGCTCGCCGTCCCGGACCTGCATGCTCGGCTCGATGACGTCAGCCGTGAACGTGCTCGCTTGGGAGAACAGCAGCGGTACCAGGGCGCCGAGCAGTGCCCCAACCAAGATCCCCAGGATGGCCGGCAGTCGCCTCATCATGACCTCTCGTGTGGCGTGAGTGTCGTCAGTCCGACACGACCTCGCAAGCCATCATGGTTGGCTGCTGTCGTGCGGCGGCTACACGGGCTGCTCCAGCCGGAAGACCGGATGCGCCGCGGCCCCACTGGCGAACGCGTCGAGGTCGTCCTGCGGCGACAGGTCGGAGTATGGGCGCACGATCGGCATCAACTCCAGGTACGCCCTGATCACGGGCGCGGCCTCGTCGGCCGGGACCTCGACCGCGCGCAGTCGCTCGGTACGGCGACCTCGGGAGATCGTGATGTCGGGGTTCGCGCGGACGTTTCGGACCCACTCCACCTCTCCGTAGGGGGCGACCAGGTAGCGGTTCTGGTTTGCCTCGATGGGTGACACCGGTGTGGTGCGCGGCTGTCCGGTGCGGCGGCCGGTGGTGGTCAGCGACACGACCCGTCCGGTGGGCACCCCCAGCCGGTGCAGAA
>CAZDIF010000484.1:1223-2381 GCA_964505365.1 uncultured Actinomycetota bacterium | reverse complement strand
CGATCATCTCCTCGAGCGACGAGTCGCCGGGCTCCAGCCCGACGTTGGTCATCCGCACCATCGGCAGGCGGGCGAAGCCGTCGCCCCGCACCATCCCGCCCGCCGGCACGCCGGCCTCGTGGGCGGAGTCGCGTCCCGACAGCACGCCGACCCAGGTGCCGTCGCGGACGATGTCCACGCACTGGGCGGGCGTGCCCTCGTCGTCGTACCCGAAGCTGCCCATCGCGCGGGGCAGCGTGGCGTCGGCGGTGATGTTCATGAGCGGCGATCCGTACCGCAGCCGACCCAGCTCGGCGAGGTCGAGGAAGGAGGTGCCCGCGAAGGCGGCCTCCCACCCCAGGATGCGGTCGAGCTCGGTCGCGTGGCCGACGGACTCGTGGATCTGCAGCGCGACCTGGCTGGAGCCGAGGACGAGGTCCATCGTGCCGGACGGGCAGGGGTCCGCGGTCAGCAGGGCCTGGGCCTCGTCAGCCAGGCGCCCGGCGTGCGCCGGGAGGTCGAACTCCCGTACCACCTCGTACCCGCCTGCGAGGTAGTGGCCGAAGGACTGCGGGTACGAGCGCACCTGGGTCTCCGCATCACCGACCGCCATGGCGGCCATGCCACCGCCGGACTCGACGATCCGCTGGGAGATGCGGTGGCCCTCGGTCGACGCGAACCACTGGCGGGTGTCCCAGAAGCGCAGCATCGCCGTGGCCTGGGCGACGCCGGCATCGTGCATCGTCTGCGTGACCGAGGTGGCCAGGTCCACCGGTTCGGTCACCGACATCGCGAACGGGTCCTCCTCGACGGGTGTCTCCCAGTGGTCGCGCGCCACGGGGACCTCGGCGAGCTGCAGGGGCCGGGCCCCGGCGACCCGCGCCGACGCACGGGCGGTGTCGACGGCCCGTCGTGCGACGGCGTCCACCGAGACGTCGTCGAGGTCGGTGGTGGCGGCGAACCCCCAGCCCGAGCCGTGCATGACCCGGACGCCGATCCCGAGGGCGTCGTCGTCGTCGATCGCCTCCACGTGGCCGTTGCGGGCATCGACGGCGCGGTGGCGCCGCCACACCACGCGGGCCTCGGCATGGGTGGCCCCGCCCGCGGCGGCGGTGTCCACCGCACGCTCGGCCAGCGCGAAGAGGCTGTCGTCCATCGGATCCACCCGCTCGGTCGCGT
>CAZDIF010000484.1:0-1123 GCA_964505365.1 uncultured Actinomycetota bacterium | reverse complement strand
CCCATGCCACGCATCGACATCGACGCACTCGAGGACGAGTGGGACGAGGAGGTCGGCCGGCGCCGACCCCCTCGTCGCGACGTGCAGTACTCGCCGGAGGCCAAGGACCGCATCGCCGAGCACGAGGTCGCCCGCGTGGTGGGCGTCGACCGCGGACACGTGGACGTGCTCCTCGACGGCCGGGTCTGGACCGCGCGCTATGCCGGATCGATGCGCGGGACCAAGGTCGTGGTGGGGGACGAGGTGCGTGTGCGGCCCGCCCGCCACGAGACGGACGCACCCCGGGTGCTGGAGCGGCTCCCGCGCGGCACGGTCCTGCGGCGCACCGGTGACGACGCGGACGAGGACGAGCGGGTGGTCGTGGCGAACGCCGACCAGGTGGCGGTGGTGCTCCCCGCGGACCGGTTGCAGGGGTCGCTGGGCTTCCTCGACCGCGTGCAGGTGGCGGCGTCCGTCGGTGGACTCGACACGATCGCCGTGGTCAACCGGATCGACCTGGCCGAGGACGTCGACCTCGAGGTGCCCCTGGCCCCGTACGACCAGCTCGACCTGCCGGTGATCTGGACGTCCGCCCTGACCGGGGAGGGCCTGCACGACCTCCGCGAGCAGCTGGCCGACCGCTGGACGGCGTTCGCCGGCCACTCGGGCGTGGGCAAGTCGTCGCTGTTCAACCGGCTCGTCCCGGACGCGGATCGCGTCGTCGGCGAGGTGGGGCGCCACGGTGGCCGCCACATCACGGTGGCCAGTCGGGCGATGGAGGTCCCCGGCATCGACGCGTGGCTGGTCGACACCCCCGGCGTGCGTTCCTTCGGCCTCGGGGCCATCTCGGGGCTGGAGCTGGCGTCCCACTTCCCGGAGCTGGCGGGGCTGGACTGCGCACTCGACGACTGCCTCCACGACGGCGAGCCCGGCTGCCGGATCGAGGAGGCGGACGTGCATCCGTCGCGGCTGGCCAGCTACCGGCGGCTGCTGGCCGCCGTCCGGGGCGACGACCCGTGGGAGGATCGGGGCGACTGACGCCCGGGGGAGCGTGTGGCGTAGCCTGCCGGACGTCGTCGAGGAGGACCGTCATGGCGAGGCGTGGCCGGCTGCGCCGGGTGCTCGCAGATGGACGTCGCGCGCG
>CAZDIF010000483.1:0-2381 GCA_964505365.1 uncultured Actinomycetota bacterium | reverse complement strand
TCCATCGACTGGGTCCCGCGGTCGGTGCGCAGCAAGGCCCGCCGGATCGAGCAGGCCATGCAGGAGCTCGAGCACCGGCTCCAACGCAGCCCCACCGACGAGGAGCTGGCCGACGAGCTCGGCGTGTCCGCCGAGGAGCTGGAGGACATGCTCTCGTCGGTGTCGATGACCTCCATCGCCGCGCTCGACGACGCCTTCGACGTCGGCGACGGCGAGAAGGTCAGCCTCAAGGACACGATCCAGGACGACTCGATGGTGTCCCCGGAGGAGCACGTCGACGACGTCGAGATGCGCCGCCTGCTGCGCGACGCCATCACCCGCCTCTCCGACCGCGAGCAGACGGTGCTCGGCCTGTACTACTTCGAGAGCATGACCCTGTCGCAGATCGGCGACATCCTCGGCGTCACCGAGTCGCGGATCTGCCAGATCCACACCAAGGCCGTCCTGCGCCTGCGCACGAAGCTGCAGGAGCGCATCGCCGGCTGATCCACAGGGGCGCAGCACGGGGTCCTGCGGGCCTGCGGCATCCCGTAGGGTCGGCCACGTCCTTCCACCCGCCGGGGGCGGCGGAGCGATCGACGTGTCCAGCCGCACCCTGCTCGTGGCGAGCCTGCTGGCCCTCCTGCTCGGGCCCGTTCCCGCCGGCCACGCCGAGCTCGCCTCGGCCCTCGACTACCGCTGGCCCGTGGACGGCCAGCCGGTCGCGGGCTTCGACCCGCCCGCCAGCCCCTGGGCGGCGGGGCACCGCGGCGTGGACCTCCCGGTGGTCGCCGGGCAGCCGGTCCGGGCGATGGCGCCCGGCCGGGTCACGTTCGCCGGCAGCGTCGCCGGCACCACCTGGGCCACGGTCTCCCATCCCGACGGCATCCGGACCTCGTACGGGCCCCTGCGGCCCGGCACCGCGGCGGCGACGGGCACCCCGGTGGGACCGCGGACGGTACTCGGCCGTGCCCGCGGGGACGCGCACGGGCACGCCGGGCGGCTCCACGTCGGCGCCCGCCGCGGGGACCGCTACCTCGACCCCGCCCAGCTCGTCCGCCGCGGCCCGCTGGTGGCCACCCTCGTCGACGCCGGCGAGGTGGCCGCGCGCGCCGGCGAGGGCGTGGCCCGCCCGGTGCTCGTACCCGGCACGCCGCCGTCGCCCAACCACCTCGTGGTCCTGCCGGGCCTGACCAGCCGCAGCGGCCATGTGCCGTTCGACGTGACCGGCCTCGGGTACGGGGACGGGACGTGGCAGCAGTTCTCGTACCTCGGCGTGGACGCCGACGGCCAGCCGGTGCGCTACGGCCCCGACGCGACCTGGGCCCGGGTGCACGACATGGCCCTGCGGCTGCGCGACCAGCTGCGGGCCCACGCCGCCGACCACCCCGCCCAGGCCGTCGACCTCGTCGGCCACAGCCTCGGCGGCCTCGTGGCGATGTACTACCTCCTGGTCGTGCACGACGCCACGGACCCGACGCTGCCTCCCATCGGTCGGGTCGCCACCGTCGCGTCGCCGCTGCAGGGGGCCGACAGCGCCGAGGCGATCGCGACCCTGCGGGCCAGCCGGATCGGCCGCGCGCTGCTGGACCTCGTCGCCGCGCAGCTCGTGGACCCCCACACGGGCCGGCCCGTCGTCCACGCCGACG
Source organism: uncultured Actinomycetota bacterium (assembly GCA_964505365.1). GTDB lineage: Bacteria > Actinomycetota > Nitriliruptoria > Nitriliruptorales > Nitriliruptoraceae > CAWCLK01. The sequence continues at coordinate 753 of CAZDIF010000483.1, read as the reverse complement.
TCGCGGTGCTCGAGGACCTGCAGGTCGGCTCGGCCGCGACCGACGCCGTCGCCGCCGCGTGGCAGCGGTACCTCGACGACCCGTACGCCAGCCCGCTGGCGACCGGCACGGAGGTGCTGACCGTCGGCAGCATGCTCGACCCGGTCGTCAACGAGCACCGGGCCGGCCTGCCCGGCAGCGACCACCACACGGTGCTCGACCCCAACCCGGTCACCGCGCACGAGTCCGCGACCACCGACGAGCGCTCCGAGGCGCTGCTGGGGGCGTTCCTCGGGCGCGAGGCCCTGCCGGACCGCCGCCTCCGGGATCACGTCGTGGACGCCACCCGCGGGGTGGGGTCCCGCCTGCTCGCCGGTCTCGAGGAGGCGCTGGCCGCCGGGGTGTGGGCCGTGGACGCCGCCATGGTGCCCGGACCCTGACTGACGGGTGGACGGGTGCGGACGAACCCGGGTATCCTCCGGGCACGGCCCGCTGTCGTGGCGGGTCGTTCGTGCGCCGGGCGCCTGCCGTCCACGCGCGCGACGTCCATCGACTCCACACGCCGAGCTGACGGACGGCCCCGGTGCCCCGGGATCTCGAGCCACGACCTCGAGCCCGGTGGTGGGCCGCCTCCGGACGACGCCGGCGGAGGCCCAACCGAACACAAAGGATCATCACCCATGGCTGTCGTCACCATGCGCCAGCTGCTCGAGGCCGGTGTCCACTTCGGACACCAGACCCGGCGCTGGAACCCCAAGATGCGTCGCTTCATCT
>CAZDIF010000482.1:0-2394 GCA_964505365.1 uncultured Actinomycetota bacterium | reverse complement strand
TGCAGATCTGCCACCGTGGCTACGTGCTCGACCAGGGCCGCAACGCCCACACCGGCCCCGGGCGGGACCTCCTCAACGACCCCAAGGTCATCGACCTCTACCTCGGCACGCTGGCCCAGGGCTGACCCCACTCGGACGCCCCGGCGCCGACACCCCGACCCGAACAGGCGACGGGGCCCGGCAGCTGCCGGGCCCCGTCGGATTGCCGATGCCTCAGCTGATCTCGCCGAGGTCGACGTCCTGGTCGCTGACGACCTCGAGCGAGCCGTCGGCCTGGAACTGCGCGATCGCGTACCGGCCGAAGGTCGGGTCGGTGCCCTCGATCTCCAGCGGACCGGACGCGCCGTTGTAGTCGATGTCCTCGCCGTCCTCGAGCAGGCCCTTGCACTCCTCGAAGGAGGTGCACTCGGTGCCGCCGGACGTGACGTTCTCGACCTCGTTGATGAAGTCCGCCGGGTCCGTCGAGTCGGCCGCGATCGACGCCAGCGCGATGGTGATGGCGCAGTCGTAGGCCTGGCCGCCGTAGATCAGGTTGCCGACCTCGTCGTCCGGCAGCTGCTCGTTGAGGCGGGCGTTGAAGTCCGCGCCACCGGCCGCGCCGATGACCTTCATCCCTTCGATGAAGGCCGGGTCGTCCGGGTTGACCTCGCCGGACAGCGTCGGGCCGAACAGGCCGTCAGCACCGTAGAGGGTGTCCGGGGAGACGCCGGCCTCGATCAGCTGGCGGATGAGGACCGACGCCTCACCGAAGCCGATGATGACGGTCGCGTCGGCACCGGAGCCGGTGATGTCCGACACCTCGGCGGAGAAGTCCGCCGTGTTCGGGTCGTACTGGATGTTGGTCGCCACGGTGGCGCCCAACTCCTGCAGCGAGGCGTCGACCAGGTCGGCCAGCGCAACGCCGTAGTCGTCCGCCCGGGCAACGATCGCGACGCTCTGCGCGCCGTCGGCGATCACGGTGTCCGCGATGATCGGCGACACCGCCTCGTCCGGCGGGACGGTCCGGTAGTAGAAGCCGTTGTTGGCCTGGTCGGAGAACGCCGGCGAGGTGTTCGACGCCGAGCACTGCACGATCTGGTTGTCGAACAGCATCTGGATGATCTCTTGCGACATGCCGGACGCTGCCGCGCCGACGATGGCGTCAGCACCACCGTTGATCAGCCGCGCCGCGGACTCCTTGGCCTGCGCAGCGTCGCCAGCCTCGTCGCCGGAGGTCAGCGTCACGTCCTGACCGTTGACGCCGCCAGCGGCGTTGATGTCGTCGACGGCCATTTGCACGCCCGTGATCTGTGGGGCGCCCAGGAATGCGAGCGGCCCGGACTCGGGCAGGACGTAGCCCAGGTCGAGCTTGTCGTCGCGGCCCGGACGCTCGACCTCAGGATCCGGAGCGGCGGTGCCCGTCTCGGTCTCGGTCGGCTCGGTCATCTCCTCGGTGGCCGTCCCCGTGTCGGTTGGGGTCGTCGGTTCTTCGCCGCCAGTGTCACCGTCGCCGCACGCGGTGACCGCGAGGGCGAGCGTGGCGGCCAGCGCCGTACGGCGCAGCCATGTGGATCGCTGCATGTGCTGTGTCCTCCCACTGGACATGGTGTGGTTGGCATGCTGCCATGTTCGCTCCAGCGCGGCGCTCCAGGGCGACCACGATGGACGCACCGTGTGCACGGCACGCACATCCGAGACTACTACACCCGTAGGAGCCGTCCAGTGGCCGCGTGCGCTGTCGCCACATCCCACGAAGGAAACCTCTCGATGACCGATGAGTCGCCCGCTCCCCCGCTCGACCACACGCTGTTCTGCTGCTCCCACGGCGAGGACGACCCGGAGCGCGCGACGATTCCCTTCATCGCCGCCTCCGTGGCCGCCGTGTCCGGGCAGAAGGCCGTCGTGGTGTGCACGATCGACGCGGTGTGGCTCGGCACGCCGGGGGTCGCCGACCGCATCGAGTCCGAGGGCCAGCCCGCCCTCGGCGACCTCGTCCGCAGCCTCGTCGACAACGGCGGCGAGATCTGGCTCTGCTCGGCCTGCACCACCCCGCGGGGCATCACGGCCGAGGACACCATCGAGGGCGCCACCATCGTCGGCGCCGCCACCATCGTCGAGGCCCTGGCGAGCGGCCGCGCCATCACCCTCGCCTGACAAGCGGGCACGGACGCAGCTCCACGTCGTCAGTTCCGCGCGTATGCGCGGGTTTCTGACGAGGTGGTGAACCATCCGGACAAGGCGATCCCGGCACCCTGCGAGAAACCCGCACATGCGCGGGTTTCTGACGAGGTCACTCGACGGTGATGTCGAGACCGAGCTCCTGCGCCCGCCGCCGGAGGATCGCCACGAGGCGGGCGCGAAGTGCCGGCAGGTCGGCGAGGTCGGCGGCCCGGACGTGGACGACCTCGCAGCCTG
>CAZDIF010000481.1:0-2400 GCA_964505365.1 uncultured Actinomycetota bacterium | reverse complement strand
CTGGACCTGTACCTCGGCGACGTCCACGTGGCCGAGGAGCTTGCGCAGGAGGCCCTGGTCCGGGCCGCACGGCGCTGGTCGAGGATCCGCGAGCTGGACTCGCCCGGTGGCTGGACTCACCGGGTGGCGATGAACCTTGCGAAGTCCTGGATCCGCAGGAAGCGGGCCGAGGCACGCGCCTACGCCCGTAGCGAGGTCGACGTGGCCGCCCCGCTGGACGTGGGCACCGACGTGAGTTATCGGCGCACGGTCCGCGAGGCCGTCCGGGCGCTGCCGGAACCCCAGCGCAGGGTGATCGTGCTCCGCTACTACCTCGGGATGTCCGGCCCCGATGCCGCCGAGGCCCTCGGCATCAGCCACGACGCCGTCCGGGCACGCACCAAGCGGGGGATCGCGGGCCTGCGCAAGGAGCTGGGACCGGATGCCGTCGGCCCGGACGATCCCGACACCGAGGAGGCCCACGATGCCGTCTGATCTCCACGAGCTCCTCGACGACGCGGCCCGCGAGCCGCAGCGACCGCTGGACGTCGACGACATTCGTCGACGCGCCCGCCGCAGCCGCAGGGTCGCCATCGGCGGGGCGGCCCTGGTGGGGGTTCTGCTGGCGGTCGGGACGGCCCTGGCGGTGAGCAGTCTGGTCCGCACCGAGTCCGAGCTCCCGATCATCGGGGACCGCCGCGACACCACGCCTCCCGCTGAGGGGACCACGCCTCCCGCTGAGGAGACCGAGACCGAGCCGTCCACGGGTGTCACCTCCGGACCGACCGTCGCCCCTGCCGAGCTTGGCACCGACGTGCTGGTCCCAACCGACGGTGCTGAGGGTGAGGACGGCAGCGTGGTCGTCCACCACCCGGACGGCTCCCGGACGACGATCCGCGTCGACACCGACCGGCCGTCCTCCGTGGGGATCGTCCCGGACGACCGGGGCGGGTTCGTGTGGCAGCCCGGGGCAGGCAGCGCGGGCTCCCCGCCGATCCTGCACGTCGGCCCGGACGGGAGCACCACCACCCTGGTCGGGCCGACGACGGACTCGTCCGAGACCTACGACCTCGTCGGCGGTGATGGTGGCCAGGTCCTGGTGTCCCACCGGCAGGGCACGGGACCCGACGACACGACCATCGACCTGCTGGGGGTCGACGTGGACGGCGGGGAGCCCGAGCCTGTCGTCGAGGGGCTGTTCGGCTGGGAGGCCGGGATCGGCCACGCCGCCTACCTCGATGACACCGTCTACACGCTCACCCAGGAAGCGACCAACGTGGTGGTCGTCCAACACCTCGACGGCAGCACCACCACCGTGTTCGAGGGAGGGGAGGCCACCGGCGAGTACGCCATCGGGGTGGCGCGCGGCGACGGGGAGGTCTTCACGCTCGTCGACGACGCGAGCGCCGAGCCGCCGGCCGGCCGCGTGCTCGTCGTCGATCCGTTCGAGGGCAGCGTCACCGAGACCATCGACGTTCCGCTTCATCTCGGGGACGCGGACCCGATGGCCCGTGCCGGCGGCATCTCCGCCGACGGCGGGACCATCCTCGTCAACCGCACCGTGGGCGGCGAGTGGTTGCCGCCACTGGTCCACGACACGGGCGACGGCACCTGGGCGGTGCTGGACGTCACCGGTCGGGCTCTACTGGCGCAGCCGTCCGGCGATCAGGCCGAGGGCGACTCGGCCCGGTGCGACACCGCCCAGCGGAGAAACGCCCCGCCCGCCGACGGTGACACGCTCGACCTCTACCTCGGCTGTGCAGGTCAGACCGACCTCACGGGCGCCGTCTACCGGTTCGACTCCGGCATCGACGCCACCGGTGACGTGGCGACGGACGCCCGTGCGATCCTGGAGCGGCTGTTCGCAGGCACCCCACCCGCGCTCGCGGACCGCGGCTTCTACAGCCTCGAGCACCCCCAGACCGGGACCATCTCGATCCGCGACGTGACCTTCGCGGACGGGGCGCTGACGATCGGCTTCGACTTCCCCGACCGGGGCGTCGGCAACTACAGCACCAGCACCGGCAGCATGGTCTGGCACCAACTGCTCACCGCCAACCTCCTCCAGTTCGACCAGGTCCAACACCTCGAATTGCTGGCCGACGGGAGCTGCGACGGCTACTCAGGCGCCTTCGAGGGTGCCGGCTGCACGGTCATCGGCCGCGACGGCGCTCCCTGGAACGAGGAGCCCTGACCGGCAGCGCACAGGACGACAGTGAGTCTTCGACCGTCGGCCTGCACGGCTCGGTTGTCAGCCGCGGTTCGCTCGAACCCATGGGCAGGGTCAGGTCGGCTGCTGCGTCGGCGAGAAGAACTCGGTCAGTGCTTCAGCGAGGGCCTCGGGATGGGTCAGCGGGGTTGCGTGGCCCGCGCCCGGAATCTCGTGGATCCGTGCGTTGGGGACGTGGTCGGCCACGTACC
>CAZDIF010000480.1:0-2412 GCA_964505365.1 uncultured Actinomycetota bacterium | reverse complement strand
CCCGGCCAGCGTGGCCGGTCGTCACGACGCCGGGTCGTCGTAGTCCCACTCGGCGCCGTCGGGGGTGTCGCGCACCTCCACGCCCGCCGCCCCCAACGCGTCCCGGATGCGGTCGCCGGTGTCGAAGTCCCGTGACGCCCGGGCCCGTGCCCGCAGGTCCACCAGCTCGTCGACCAGCGGCGTCACCAGCTCCTCGTGGTCGTGGAGGCCCGTCTGCGCCACCGAACCGAGCCGGGCGACCAGGCGGTGCAGCACCTGCCGGCCGCGGTCGGCCTCGTCGGTCTGGTTGGGGTCGGCCAGCCACGCGTGCAGGAGCTCCTCGAGCTCCACGACCACGGCGGCGGCCAGCTCGGCGTCGCCGTCCGCGAGCGCCGCGTCGAATCGGGCCTCGAGTGCGGCCACCTCGTCGAGCAGCACCGACTCGGTGCCCGTGTCGGGGCCGCCGGGTGCCTCGGTGGCGTCGGCCGGTGCGGCGCCGTGGTTCGGTCGTCGCTCGCCCCGGGCGGCGGCTCGCAGGTCGTCCAGCGTCGGCGCCGACCCCGCCGGGAAGACGACGTGCCTTCCGCGGACCCGCACCGTCACGCCGCCGCGTCCCTCGATCCGGGTCGTCCCGGCGTCGAGGTCGACGACCAGCGCGGTGTGCTCGTCGACGCCCAGCACCCACGTGGCGTCGTCGAGGTCGTCCTCCATGGCTGCCAGCCGGCGCTCGCCGAGGTAGCAGTAGCGGGTGTCGTGGGTGCCGCCCTCGGCGTTGTCGAAGTGCGGGATCACGACGCAGTCGAGCCCCAGCTCGGCGGTGAGGTCGAAGCCGTCCTGCCAGTGCGGCGGCTGGCCCACCTTGTAGACCTCGTAGACGGGCACGGTGCGGCGCCCGACGGTGCACGCGGCGGCGGACGCGAACACGGTCGCGCCCGGTCGTGCCAGTCGCCGTCGGACCGCGTCGACGACCCCCGCCGCGGTCCAGTGGTGCCGCAGGTAGGTCGGCGACCCGGGGCCGGCGAAGACCCAGTCGGCCGCCTCGACCCGCGCCGCGGCCGCACCCCGCTCCGCCGCCGACGCCGCATCGGCGTCGCGCAGCGACACCGCGGCCACCGACAGGCCGACGTGGTGGTCGAAGTAGTCGATCGTCCGGCGGGTCAGCTCGTCCGCGTTCTCCTGGAACCCGTAGGGCGTGTCGACGAGCACCGCGTCCGGGTCGGGACCCAGGGCGACGGCGACGCGCTTGTGCGGCTCGACCATGGTCGGGGTCGTCTCGCCCGAGCCCATCAGCACCAGCAGCCGGCTCACCGCTCCGCGCTCCCGGCCGGCTGCGGCGCCCGCGTGGGGTCGTCCACGAAGGCCCGCAGCAGGTCGGCCACCATCGCCGGGTGCTGCGCGTGCACGTCGTGGTCGCCGTCCAGCCACGTCACCCGGACACGGTCGTTGGCGGCGGTCACGGCCGCGACCGCCCGCCGTCGTGTGTCGGGATCCCGCGCGCCACCCGCTGGGCCGTCGTGGCTGCGGACCGGCAGCAGCAGCGCGGCGACGGGCACCCGCTCCCAGCTCGGGACCGGGTGGTGCTGCCACAGGTGCTCGAGGATGCCGAGGTGGCGGTCGAGCGTCAGGTGGGGGGCGACCGTCCCATCGGGCCGACGGGCGAAGTTCGCCAGCTGTCCGCGGATGCCGGTCTCGGGCCAGTCCGGGTGGCGTCGGCGCAGGCCGTCGCGCAGGTCGACCAGCCGCATGCCGATCAGCCGCGGCGGGGTGAGCGCGGCCAGCATCGTGGTGTGGTCGGCGAACTCGCTCGCCAGGTCGATGTGGCCGCCGTCCACGCAGGCGATCGCGGTCAGGCGGTCACCGTGCCGCACCGCCAACTCCAGCACGACGGCACCGCCCCACGACTGGCCGACCGCCACGGGCCGGTCGAGCTCGAGCGCGTCCATCACCGCCACGAGGTCGTCGGTCAGCGTGGCGAAGTCGTAGCCGTCGTCGACCCTCGCCGACAGCCCGTGACCGCGCTGGTCCACCGCGACGACACGGTGGCCGGCGGCCGCCAGCTCGGCGGCCACCCCGCTCCACAGCTGCGCGTTGGATGCCAGCCCGTGCACGAGCAGGAACGGCGCCCGGCCCGGATCGGGGGCAGCCGGCTCCCAGGCCATCACGTGCAGGACCACCCCGTCGCGATCGACGACCAACGAGCTGGGGACGGGATCCATCGGTGCCTCGAGTCGGTCGGTACGTCGCGAACGATCGACTGCGTCGAGCGATCCTAGTGCTCGGGCATCCCGGAGGACTGACTGGTATTACCAGTTGACCAGTTGACCAGCGTGTGGCAGGCTGGGTGTCGCCGACCCCAGCGAGGACCCGTCGTGGACCTACGACCACTGGAGCGCACCTCCGCCTCCGACGAGGTGTTCGACCGCCTCGCGTCCT
>CAZDIF010000479.1:0-2417 GCA_964505365.1 uncultured Actinomycetota bacterium | reverse complement strand
CGGTTCGAACGCGAGTCGCGCAACGCCGCCCGCATCCACCACCCCAACGCCATCCAGATCTACGACTCGGGCCGCCTCAACGACGTCGTCTACCTGGTCATGGAGTACGTGGACGGGCCGACGCTGAAGTCGGTGCTGGTCGACCACGGGGCGCTGAACGACTGGCGGGTGGTGGCCGCCATCGGCGAGCAGATGGCCGCCGCCCTGGCCGAGGCACACACCCAGGGCCTGATCCACCGGGACATCAAGCCGGCCAACATCCTGCTGACCACCGACGGGATGGTGAAGGTCGTCGACTTCGGCATCGCCAAGGCGCTGACCGGGGCCACCACGGACCTGACCGCCGAGGGCACGACGGTCGGGACCGCCACCTACATCGCCCCGGAGCAGTACACGGGCTCGGAGGTGGACGCCCGCGCGGACATCTACGCGCTCGGCATGGTGATGTACGAGTGCCTCACCGGCCGCCCCGCCTACGCCGGCGACACGCCCACCGCGACGGCGGCGGCGCGGCTGACACGCGAGATCCTGCCGCCTCGGCAGGTGCGTGCCGACATCGACCGCCGGCTGGAGGACATCATCGTCCGCTGCACCCGGCGTGACGTGGCCGAGCGGTTCGGCGACGTCTCCGCCGTCGCGCACGCCCTGCGCCAGCTCAACAGCGCGGTCGAGCCCAGCGAGCTGACCCGCGACCTCGTCGCGGCGGCGCCACCGGAGGAGCCGGCGTTCCCGGACTTCCCGGACGTCGATCCGGACGCGGTCACCGACCCCGGGATGGCCGCCGGCAACGAACGCAGCCGCTCCCGCATCGCCGTGGCGTTCCTCGCCGGCATCGCCATGACCATCGCGGTCATCATGATCCTCACCGGTGGCGAGGCCCCCCTCGGGGACAGCGGCTCCGCGGGCGCCGAGGCCCTCGACGTCGCGCGCGTCCAGGACTACGACCCGTGGGGGCCCGGCGACGGCGAGAACCCCCAGCAGGTGGCGAACATCCACGACCGCGACGTCACCACGGTCTGGAACAGCGAGGGCTACGGCCAGGGGCTGAGCAGGACCAAGCCGGGGGTCGGGCTGTGGTTCGAGGTCGGGGACCAGCAGGTCTCCAGCGTCGAGATCGACTTCAGCGGCCCCGGCCACGAAGGGGTCGTCTTCGAGCTCTACGGTGCCGACGAGGTCCCTCCCGAGCTCACCCGTGACGAGGCCGCCGACGGTGGCTTCGCCGAGACATGGGGCCAGCCGATCGCCGAGTTCCGGCCGGACCAGGCCTCGGACAACTACGACCTCGAGGAACCACGGACCCACAACTTCTGGCTGCTGTGGTTCACGGAGCTGCCCCGCAACGACAGCGCGCGCGAGCGCGTGGCCGTGGCCGAGGTGAAGTTCCGCGGCCCGGCCGCATCGGACCAGCCGACCGAGGACGGGACCACCGACGGCGCCGACGACGAGGCAACCGGGTGACCCCCGAGGAGGACCCCTCCGACGAGGAACTGGTGGCCGTCTACGTCGACGCGGCCCGCTCCCGCTACGCCCGTGAGGACGCCTTCCGCGACCTGGTCACCCGCTACCAGCGCCGGGTCTTCGCGATCTGCGTCCGCGAGCTGGGCGACCGGTCCGACGCCGAGGACGCCACCCAGGACACGTTCGTCCACCTCGCGCGCAAGGCCCACCAGTTCCGTGGCGACAGCCGCTGGTCGACGTTCGTGTACCGGGTCGCCGTCAACGCGTGCCGGGACCTGCAGCGCCGCCAGGCACGGCGCCCCCAGACCCCGGTCGAGGACGTCACCCAGGCCCAGGTCGCGGCGGGCATGACCCCCGACGTCGCGCCCGACGAGGTCGCGGCGCGGGAGACCGCCCTGCAGGTCCAGGAGGCACTGGCCACACTGGACGAGCTGTCCCGCACGCTGATCGTGCTGTGCGCCATCGAGGGCCTGTCCTACCCCGAGGCCGCCGAGGTGCTCGACATGCCGGTCGGCACCATCAAGAGCCGCGTGTTCCGCGCCCGGGCGCAGCTGGCCGAGGTCCTCTCCCACACCGGATCACGAAGCCCGCCGGGCGGCTGACGCCCGGCACGACCCACCCGACGCAACCCACCCGCCACCCCCGGCGTCCCACCGACCGCCCCACGACCCACCCGTCAGGATCCCGACCGTGGACACCGCCCAGCGCCTCGCCGCGTACCTCAGCGGCGACCTGGATGCCGACGAGCGCACGGCCCTCGAGGCCGAGCTCGCCGGCGACCCTGCGCTGCGCGACCGCCTCGAACGCATCCGCGAGTCGGACGAGGCGCTCGCGTCGCTGGGCGACGTCGAGCTGCCCGACGGGTTCGAGCAGCGCCTGGACGCGACCGTGGACGAGGTGCTGGACGAGGTCCTCGGGGACGAGTTGTCGGCGCGGCGGGCACGCCGCCGGGCGATGCC
>CAZDIF010000478.1:0-2422 GCA_964505365.1 uncultured Actinomycetota bacterium | reverse complement strand
CATGTCCCCGCCCATGTCGTCGCACTCGGTGGCGCCCTCGAGGCAGGCGCCGGCGAGGCCGCCGGATCCGGCACTGTCCTCCGCGGTGACGCTGCAGGCGGACAGGACGAGGGCCAGCAGGAGGGGGACAGCGAGGTGCCAGCGTGAGCGCATCATGGGTCGTCCTTGGTGACGGTTGGTGACGGGAGTCACGTCGATGCGGTGTGACGTCGGCGGGAGGCGGTCGGTTTCAGGATCCACGTGTCGGCTGGTGTCGGGTCAGGGGCGGCGCGGCAGGCTGCGGCGGGCGCGGGCGGCTTCGAGCGTGTTCTGCAGCAGCATGGCGCGAGTCATCGGTCCAACCCCACCAGGCACGGGGGTGATGGCGCCGGCCACCTCGCTGACAGACGCGAAGTCGACGTCGCCGACGAGCTTGCCGTCGTCGTCACGGTTGGTGCCCACGTCGATGACGGTGGCGCCGGGGCGGATCATGTCGGCGGTGACCAGCCCCCGGCGGCCCGCCGCCGCGACGACCACGTCGGCCTCCCGGCACACGGCGGCGAGGTCACGGGTGCGTGAGTGGGCGATCGTCACGGTGGCGTCGCGCCCCTTGAGCGTGAGCATGTTCGACAGGGGCCGGCCCACCAGGTTGGACCGCCCGACCACGGTGATCCGTGCGCCGGCGATGTCGACGCCGGCGTCGGCCAGCAGCTCCAGGACCCCGTACGGCGTGCACGACAGGAACGTCGGGTCGCCGACGGCCAGCCGGCCGGCGGTGTAGGGGTTGAGGGCGTCGACGTCCTTGTCGGGCGCGATGAGCTCCTGCACCGGCTGCGGGTCCAGGCCGTCCGGCAGGGGCAGCTGCACCAGGATCCCGTCGATCGCCTCGTCGGCGTTGAGGTCGCGCACGAGCGCCTCGAGGTCCTCCTGCGAGGTCTCGGCCGGCAGCTCCAGCTGGCGGGAGGCGATCCCGACCGACTCGCAGTCGCGGTGCTTCATGCCGACGTAGACCTTCGACGCCGGGTCGTCGCCGACGAGCACGGCCGCGAGCCCCGGGGTGAACCCGTGCTCACGCTCGAGGTCGGCCACCTCCCCGGCGATGCGGTCGCGGACGCGCTGGGCGAGCGCCTTGCCGTCGATGATCGTCGCGGTCACGACTGGGCTCCTCGTCGGGGCAGTGGTCAGTGGCGGAAGTGTCGGCGGCCCGTCAGCACCATCACCAGGCCGGCCTCGTCGGCGGCGGCAACCACCTCGTCGTCGCGGACGGACCCGCCGGGCTGCACGATCGCGACGATGCCTGCCTCGGCGGCGGCGTCGGGGCCGTCACGGAACGGGAAGAACGCGTCCGAGGCCAGCACGGCGCCCTGGTGCCGGCCGTCGGACTTCTCGACGGCCAGGCGCACGGAGTCGACGCGGCTCATCTGCCCGGCGCCGGCGCCCACGATGGCCCGGTCCTTCGTCAGCACGATCGCGTTGGACTTCACGTGCTTGGCGGCCATCCAGGCGAACCGCAGCTCGGCCAGGAGCTCGTCGGACGGGTGTTCCTTCGACACCACGCGCCACTCGTCGAACGGTTCGGCGCCAACGTCGCCATCCTGCACCAGCAGCATCCCGTCGATCGACCGCAGTGTCCGGACCTGGTCCGGCGTGGCCACCTCGTCCACCTCGAGTATGCGCAGGTTCTTCTTCCCCTGCAGCACCTCGAGTGCCTCCGGGGCGTAGCCGGGTGCGATGACGACCTCGGTGAACACCTCGGCGATGCGCTCGGCGACGGCGCCGTCGACCGGACGGTTGCTGGCGACGATCCCGCCGAACGCCGACACGGGGTCACCGGCCAGCGCCTTCACGTAGGCGTCCTCGAGCGTGTCGGCGACGGCCAGCCCGGCCGGGTTGGTGTGCTTGATGATGGCCACGCACGGCTCGGCGAAGTCGGCGACCATCCCGAGTGCGGCGTCGGTGTCGATGTAGTTGTTGTAGGACATCTCCTTGCCGTGCAGCTGCCGTGCCGCGCCCAGCCCGTGGTCCGGGTCGAGCGCGTCGACGTACGCCGCGGCGCCCTGGTGGGGGTTCTCGCCGTAGCGCAGCGGGTCGCCCTGCCGCGCCAGCGAGACGTGGACGCGGTCGGGGAGCTCCTCGTCCCGGTGGAACCAGTTGGCGATGGCCGCGTCGTAGGCGGCCACGTGGTCGAACGCCCTCGTCGCCAGCCACCGCCGGTCGGCGGCGGTCAGCCCGCCGTGTTCGTCGAGGCGGTCCAGCAACCATCCGTAGTCCGACGGCTCGACCACGACCGCGACGTGCGCGAAGTTCTTCGCGGCGGCGCGCACCATCGTCGGCCCGCCGATGTCGATCATCTCGACCACGTCCGCATCACTGGCCCCGGACGCCACCGCGTCCTGGAACGGGTAGAGGTTGCCGACGACGAGGTCGATCGGCTCGACCCGCA
>CAZDIF010000477.1:0-2423 GCA_964505365.1 uncultured Actinomycetota bacterium | reverse complement strand
CAGTCAAGAACCGGACCATGGCCGCCAACCAGATGCGGGCCCTGGTCACCACCGCACCACAGGCACTACGTGAGGAACTACGTGACCTGACGATCACCGAGCTGGTCGAGGTCGCCGCGGCGTTCCGGTTCCACGACGAACCGAACACGATCGTGCACACCACCAAGTACACGCTGCGGGAGCTCGCCCGCCGCTACCAGCAGCTGACCGAGCAGCTCGACCGGCTCACCGGACAGCTCGAGCGGCTGGTGGCCACCACCGCACCCGAGCTCATCGACCGGTACGGGATCGGGGAGGACTCCGCCGGCCAGCTGTTGGTCACCGCCGGGGACAACCCAGACCGGCTCGACGACGAAGCCGCGTTCGCCAACCTCTGCGGCGTCGCACCGATGGAAGCCTCCTCCGGGGAACAGACCCGCCATCGGCTCAACCAGGGCGGTGACCGGCAGGCCAACTCCGCGCTGCACCGCATCGCAATCGTGCGCCTGTGCCACGAGCAACGCACCCAGGACTACGTCGCAAGACGTCAACGAGAGGGCAAGACCAAACGAGAAGCGATCCGCTGCGTCAAGCGCTACATCGCCCGAGAGGTCTACAAGATCCTGCGCGACAACCCCCACCTCACGCCTGCTTGAGATCTATAGAAGAATCGGTAGCGGTGTCACCCCCGGCGACAGCGAACGGATCTTCGACAAGTTCGAACGTCTCGACGCCGACGGGCCTGGCACCGGCCTGGGCCTGTTCATCTCGCGCGGGCTGGCACGCGCCCACGGTGGTGACATCGAGGTACAACCCGCCGACGACGTGGGCAGCGAGTTCATCCTCACCCTGCCGATGTGATGTCAGGCACGGCACGACGCTCGGTCGCTCACGCTTGCGTACATGTCACTAGCGCGCGTCTCGTGAGGATTCCACGCCCATCAAGAATCCACCCCGTCCGGGATCGCCCGCTCTGATCCGGTCTCGGGAACCTGTCGACGCGAGTGATATCGAATGGTTTCGGGAACGCGTGAGAGCCGTGGCTTTGCTCGGCGTGGCGTTTGACTCGCTGCGCCCATAACTGACTTGAGGCAAGCGTCGCATGATGGTCGACCTGCGGCCGTTCGCACGGCCGGTTACGGTCATCTGCCACGTCGTTGCCTGGACGATCCGAAGGTCCCGATGCCTCGCCCGTAGCCCTACGAGTACGGCGGATCCCCCTTCCGGATAGGTTCCTGCAGTTCCATCAGGCACGTCGCCTTGAACGCAGGAGTCTCTCATGGTCTGGCAGTGGCTCGGTAGCAACTGGACCCAAGCGTGGCTCGTCGTCGTCTCCACCGTCGGTGTGACCGTCGCGGTGATCGGCTACACGCGGATCGCTGGGCTGCGGAGCTTCTCGAAGATGTCCAGCTACGACTTCGCGATCACCGTGGCGTTCGGGTCGATCATCGCCAGCGTCGCGCTGTTCCCCGGAGCACGGCTGCTCAACGGCGTCATCTCGCTCGGTGCGCTGTACGGCTTCCAGGCGCTGGTGGCGGTAGCCAGACGCCGAGGTTCGTTCGGGGACGTCATCGACAATGTGCCGTTGCTGTTGATGGCCGGCGATGAGGTACTACACGACAACCTGTCGAAGGCCCGGGTCACCGAAGACGACATCCGCGGCAAACTCCGCGAAGCCAACATCCTCAACTACGGGCAGATCCGCGCCGTGGTGCTCGAACAGACCGGCGACATCAGCGTCCTGCACGGCGATGCAGACCTCGACCCTGCCCTGCTGTCGGATGTGACCGGCGCCGAACGCCTGCGCGCCTGAACGCATCGGAGCGCCGACAGCTCCGCTGGACCGCGACCGACAGCCAGCAGGACAACCGAGGCGCTGCCGTACGACCGGACCGGGTCGGTCAGCCGTTGTCGGGCAGCAACGCCCACAGCACCGGGTACACCAACAGCGCACCGGGCACCAACACGAACGCCGCCCGAAGCAGCACCACAGAAAGACCCGACGTCCCGGCCAGACCCGCACACACCCCGCCGATCCAGCCCTCCTCGGAGTTCCGTTCCAGCGCCATCGGCAGACCCTTCCTGTCTCTGTGCAGCCCGGAGACTTCCCTGACCCGAGCTGCGGCTAGCAGACAATCGGGTGCGCACGTCATCTGCTGGGCCGTTCGTCGGACGGTCATCCTGCCTGCCCGCAACCCCGGTCCTAGCCTTCCGAGACACCTGACGAGGAGACTGTTTGATGGTGGCTACCGAGATCACCGCATCATGGACCGCGATCGCGTTGGCGGTGGCATCCACCGCAGCGGTGCTGGCCGCGGTCATCACCTACACGCGGCTGGCCGGACTGCGCAGCTTCTCCAAGATGTCGTCGTTCGACTTCGCGGTCACCATCGCGGTGGGCACCGTCATGGGTAGCGTTGCCATGTCCGGCTCCTCGCTGGCGG
>CAZDIF010000476.1:0-2425 GCA_964505365.1 uncultured Actinomycetota bacterium | reverse complement strand
CCCCCTCCGCCGAGGGTCTCCAGCGTGAAGTCGACGTTCCTGGCGAGGGGTGTGTTCTCGTCGAGGGTGAGCTCGTGCTGCTCGGGTGCGACCCGGTAGTCGTCGGAGGGCTGAACCCGGACCACGACCGGCCCGCCCAGGATGTTCTCGAAGCGGTAATCGCCGTTGGCGTCGGTTAGGGTCCGGTTCACGACCTCGCCGTCCCGGAGCAGCTCGACGGGGATGCCGCTGACGCCGACCGGCTGAGGTCCTGCGACCCCCGCCGGCGGCGGTGACTCGGCCACCGCCCCGCTCTCGACGGTGCCGCTGATGAAGGTCGTCACGGTCGCCGCGCCGCTGGCGGTGACGCCGTCCAGGGTGACCTCGAAGCCGGCGTCTCCGCGCTCGACGCTCGGGTGCTGGCCGGTCAGGCCGCCCTCGAAGCCGCCGCCCGAGAGCGTGATGCGGCTGTTGAGCGCGGTCCAGGAGCTCGACTCGAGCTCGGTGACGCGGTCGCCGAAGACGTCGAAGCCCCGGGCGGTGAGCGACAGCCCCTGGCCGACCCCAACGGTGGGCGCGTCGGGCTCGACCTCGACCCGCACGATCTCGGTGTCGATCGTCAGCCCCACCTCGGTGTCCTCACCCGAACGCACGCTGGCCTCGGCCGGTCCCTCGAAGCTGAAGCCGTCGGGCAGATCCAGCTCCAGGGTGTAGCGGTCCGCCGGCAGGTCGGCGATCTCGACGCTGCCGTCGGCGCCGGTGGTCCCGCTTCCCCGCACCTCGCCGTCGGCCACCGCCCGCACCGTCGCGCCCTCCACGGCCCGGCCGCCGGCCGTCGTCAGGCTCACCCGCAGCAGGCCCGGCGCCGGCACGAAGCGCGCCGCCGCCTGCGAGGTGTAGGTCTCCACCGTCACGTCGCCGGCCTCGGCGCCCTCCGGCACCACCGTCACGATCGACGTCGGCGTCACCTCGAGCACCTCGCCCGCAATCACCGGCCGGGGGCCGCCGGACACCGCCGCCGGCGCCTCGCCCGGGAAGGTCACCCGGTTGTTCGTCGGGATGATGGCGTCGAAGCCCTCACCGCTGATCGTCAGCTCGTCGCCGACCCGGGGGCGCTCGGGGTCCATCCCGGAGATGCTCAGCGTCGGCACGTCCTGGCCGAAGCCGTGGCCCCGCCACGCCGGCTCGGTGCCCTCGCCCACCGGCAAGGGCGCCGCCGGGCCCCGGCCGTCGGCCGGCACCAGGTGCAGACGGCCGCCCATCGACACCACCAGCCACTCGCCGTCGGCGCTCCACGCCGGCCTGGAGCCCGCGCTGCCCGGCGGCGTCAGCTCGCCGGCGCCGCTCACCCGCAGCGCACCGTCTCCGCCCACGTAGGCGACCCGGCCGTCGGCGGTCACCGCTCCGGGGCCCGCCCCGGGGTCGTCCACCACCGTGCTCCGGCCCTCACCGGCCGCGTCGACCCGCTCCAGGGAATTCCCCTGCACGAGCAGAGCCGAGCCCCCCGGCAGCCAGACCGGCGCCCCGCCCTCCGGGCCCGGCGTCACGTTCGAGCCGTCGGCGTTGGCGAAGACCACCGTCCCGCCACCGTCGGCCGCCACCTTCGAGCCGTCCGGCGAGATCGACGGCCAGCTCCCCGACAACAGCTCCGCGCCGCCGCCGTCGAAGACCGTCCCGTTCCTCACGTAGACCAGCCTCGAGCCGTCCGCCGAGAACGACGGCTGGCCCGCCCCACTCCGGTCCACCAGCCGGGTCGCCGTCCGGGACGTCAGCCCCGCCTCCCAGATCCGGCCGCCCCGCACGAAGACCACGCTGCCCTCGACCACGTAGACCCACGCCGACCCCGTCAGCCCCGTCGGCGTCGTCGCCGTCACCTCGGCCGCGCCGGTCGCCCCCGCCACCAGCTCGCCGTCGGCCGACACGGACACCACGCCGCCGTCGCTCGACGACAGCACCACCGGCACGGCGTGCACCACGTTGCCCCCATCGTCCAGCACCTCCACCTCCACCTCGCCCTCGGCCCCCGGGCCCAGCACCTGGGCGTCCGGCGTCACCGTCAGCGACGCCGCCGTCGCACCCGGACCCGTGTACTGCAGCCCCGCGTCCACCGCCGTCGGCTCGGTCTGCACGCCCTCCGGCACGGCCCGCACACGGATCGGGCCCGCCCGGAAGAGCTCCGTCGCCCCGGCCAGCGCCGTCAGCTCGACGTCGAACTCCTCGTTCGGCCGGTTCACCGGCACCGAGAGGCTCAACTCGTACGGCGGATCCCCCGACACCAGGATCACCTCGTCGGCCACCACCTCGCCGTCGAGACGCGTCACCACCATCCGGAACCGGTCCACGCGCTCGAAGGCCGCACGCAATGCGTCGGACGCCGTGTGTGACGTCGCCGCCGGACCACCCGTCAGCGCGAGCTGCGGCGCGATCGCCAGCTGGCCCCGCGTGC
>CAZDIF010000475.1:0-2434 GCA_964505365.1 uncultured Actinomycetota bacterium | reverse complement strand
CGGGCGATCTTCGACGGGCTACTACAGCCCGAGGAGGATCAGAGGCAGCTGGATGACGATGCAATGCCTGGTGTCCGATATGCGGGGCGGGCGTGTGATCGCTGCGACGTTCCGGTGCAGCAGTCGCCTGGTGGCGAGCGCTCTGCGCGTCGGCGGACGGTTCATGTGCCTGCCTGGCTACCGGTCACGACGATGACGTCTGCGTCTGGTGCGGTAATGCCGTCGGGCAGCGGCCTGACGGGTGCGCCGAGGATCGACGCAACCCACGAGGCGGCTGGTGAGGGACGTCCGTCGGGGTGGTAGACGACCGTCCGATCCTGTCGGGCCGTTTCGGGGGCGGTGCCGGCGATCCGCGGTTGGAACCCGGCGTAGAACAGGACCGACTCCACCCGTGCGGCCTGCTGGTGGTTGCCTGCACTCCACAGGTGGACACGAACCTGGGCGCGGTCAGGTTCGGGGTTCTGCGGTCTGGGCGGGTCGGCGGCGTCCAGCGCGGCCGCGAGGGCTTCGACGCCGGGCCGGTAGGGGATCAGGTACGCCACGCCGTCTACCTGATCGGCCCACGCCGGGATGGTGGCGGTCGTCACGTCCCCGGCGGTGATGTCACGCACCTGGCCGGCCAGTGTCCGTATCTCACCGATGCCCAGGCTGTCGTCGGTGGTGAGGCTGTCCGCGACCTCGGTGACGATGCGGTATAGCCGGGCCGGATCGAGCAGGCTGCGAGCCGAGGTGGCTTCGTCGAGCAGCGCGGCGATGAACCGCTGCTGACGGTCGATCCGGCGCAGATCACCGCGGCTGCCCTGTCTGGATCGCACGTAGCTCAGCGCCTGCTGCGCGTCCAGCTCCTGACAGCCGGCAGCAAGATCGGCTCCGCTCTTGGGGTCACGGAGCGGCTCATCGAGGCAGACCTCGACGGGACCGACCGCGTCCACGATCGTCAGGAACGCGGGGATCGACACCTCGACGTAGTGGTCGATCTCGGTGTGCAGCAGACCCTCCACGGCGGCGACGAGCGCGTCCGGGCCGCCGAGCTCCAACGCCGCGTTGATCCGGTCGGCACCGTGCCCGGGGATCTCGACGCGTAGGTCACGCGGGAACGAAACCGCGTTGGCGCCCTTCCCGGAAGCCGGCACCTGCACCAGCAGGATCGTGTCGGCCCGGCCGCCCGGCGCGTCGCCGGTGACCAGCTCCCGTCGTTCCTGCTCTGTCAGCCCTTGGCGGCTGTCACTGCCCACCACCAGGAACTGCTCCTGATCCGGCCCGGCGGGATCATCCGGTTGGGCATCCGTTCCGCGTTCGTTGATCGCGTCGATCGAGCGGCGATCTATGCGGCCTTCAGCCGTCACCCAGAGGAACGTGCCCCAGGCCAGTGCGGCCACGACGAGCGCAGTGGCGGCCACACCGACGATGGTCATCGCGCGGCGTCGGGTTGCGGTCATCGTTCGGATGGTCGTCCTGTGGTGGCCAACACGGGACAGGCGGCGCGGCGGATGAGCTGGTAGGCCACGTCGTGGTGGCCGTCGGCGACGTTGTCGTGGGTGTCTACGGCGATCATCGTCGGCTGGGCGGCTCGTCCGGCGAGGTCGATCAGCGCTGCGACCGGGTCGGTTGCGCTCATCGGGTGGGTGCCGATGGCGATGTGCGGGTCGCGCAGTCGTTCTGCGAGGGCGTCCAGGTCGGGACGGTCCGGTGGCTGTCGGCCGGTAGTCCGTTCGACGTACAGCTCCGCGGCCCACGGGCTGCGCACGTGCACGAGTTCGACGTCCGCCTCCAAAGTCGGTGCCCAGGCGCCGAGCAGCGCGACGAGGCGGTCCGGGCCGGGCGGCCAAGCCAGCCCGGCGACGATCGTGCGTGGTGCAGCCATCGCCGCATCCTCGACGTTGGGGCCGACGACGACCACCGGTACGGGGCAGGTCCGCAGGAGCTGTTCGGTGGTGCTACCGATCAGCCGACGTCCGAGGCGGCTGCGCCCGTGGCTGGCCATGCACAGCACCGTCCGCGGTTCGGCGGTCACGAACGACCGCAACGCCTCGGCCGGATCGCCTTCCAACACCACATCGGCGTCGGTGACCGCGGTCGGGTCGGCGACGGTCACCGTCACGAGTTCCCCTCCGAACACCTCCGCGAGCGCCGCGGCCACAGGCAGGGCACGTCGGCTGGCGTGGGAATCGTCGATCGGCACCACGACCCGGGTGGGTACTTGCGGTCCATGGTCCATCACGCGGCTTCCTCGTCGTTGTCCGCCACGGTAACCGTCCGGCAGGTGGGCGGACCGTCGCGGCTGTCCGCGGCGACGGCATCATGTGCGCGTTCCGACGACGAAGGGTCCGGTGGTGGGGATCGGTTGGCAGTTAGCGCTGGTGGCGATGCTGGTGGTGCTCAACGCGCTGTTCGCCGGCAGCGAGATCGCGTTGATCTCGCTGCGTGAAGGACA
>CAZDIF010000474.1:0-2437 GCA_964505365.1 uncultured Actinomycetota bacterium | reverse complement strand
CTGCACGGGGCCGACCTCACCGACGCCGACCTCACCGGGGTGACCGGCGACCTCGGCCTCGCCGTGCGGTTGGCCGAGCAGCGCGGCGCCCGGATCGACCCCTAGGCCGCGTCGGTGGTCGAGGCCTCGAGGTAGCGGTAGTCGTGGTGGACCACGAAGCCCGCTCGCCGGTACATCGCCAGCGCGGGCGCGTTGTCGGCCGCCACCTGCAGGTACACGGCCCGGGCCCCGTGCGCCCGGCCCCAGTCCACGAGCCCGGCGAGCAGCCGGCCCGCCAGCCCGCGGCGGCGGTGCGACGGGGCGACCTGGACGGCGGTGACGCCCAGCCACCCGTCGGTCACGGTGCCGCGGGCGATCGCCACCACCGATCCGTCGTCCGCCTCGACCTCGGCGAACCCGACGGGGTCGGGCCGTTCGATCAGCCGCCACGCCGCCGCCGGGACGTCGCCACGGTCGCCGTACCGGGCCCGCCAGCCGGCCGACGGCCGCGGGCGGACCGTCACCGGCGGTCCGGTGGCACGCGGCAGCGACGCGACGTCGGCCACCATGACGTGCACGTGCACCGTCTCCACGAAGCCGCGGCGCCGGAGTTCGTGGCCGAGCGCGTCGGCCACCGGGGACGGCAGGGAGAACCGGGCCGGCAGCCCGTGCCCGGCGTACCAGTCCACGACCTCGTCGAGCGCGTCGTCGAGCGGCCGGCCGGGGTCGCCCAGCACCAGGACGGAGTTCGCCCGCCCGGTGAACCCGTCGTTGGCCCGCAGCAGCCAGTGACCGAGCCAGCGCATGTGCTCGGCCGGCCACCCGCGGGCGGCCACACGCTCGAGCGTGGCCACGTCCACCGCGACGGTCGGCCTCATCCGTCCGCGTCCGCCAGTGCGGTGAGGAGGTCGCGGGCGACCGGAGCGGCCAGCTCGCCACCGAAGCCGTTGTCGGTGTCGGTCACGACAACGGCGAAGGCGAGGTCGCCCTGGAAGCCCATGAACCACGCGTGGGTGCGGCGGTTGCCGTCCTCGTCGTCGAACTCGGCCGTCCCGGTCTTGCCGTGGACGGGACCACCGGGCACGTCCTGCATCGAGGTTGCCGTGCCGTCGGTGACGACCAGCCGGGTCAGCCGGTCGAGCGTGTCGGCGATCCCGTTGGGGAGTGCATCCGGGGTGCCGGCGTCCTCCTCGGGTGCCGGCTCGAGCAACAGCGACAGCGGCGGGGCCGTGCCCTCGGCGACGGTCCCCATCAGCCGTGCCATCGCCAGCGGGCTCGCGAGGATGCGGCCCTGCCCGATGGCGGATTCCGCCAGGTCCGTGGCGCCCGTGGTCTCGGGGACCTGCCCGCCGAACGCGGGCAGCCCGATCGACGGGTCCCGTCCGAGCCCGAACCACCGCCCGGCCTCCTGCAGGGCCGTCGGCGACAGGTCCTGCGACAGCTGGGCGAACGCGGTGTTGCACGAGTTCGCGAAGACCGTCCGGAACGGCACCGTGCCGAGCTGCTGCGACTCGGCGTTGGGGATCGGTCGCCCGTCGATCACGGTCTCGGCCGGGCACTCCACCGACGTGTCCGGCGTGAGGTCGGTCTGCGACAGCAGCGCGGCGGTCGTGACCACCTTGAACGTGGAGCCGGGCGGCAGCTGGCCGGTCCGGGCGATGTCGAAGGTGGCCTCGTCGGAGTTGGCCAGGGCCAGCACGTGGCCGTCGGACGGCCGCACCACCGCGAGGGCCGTGGCGTGGTCGGTCCCCTGCACGGCCGCGTCGGCGGCCCGCTGCACCCGCGGGTCGAGCGTCACGGTCACCGACTGGCCCGGGACCGGGTCCTCGGCGAACAGCACAGGGTCGTCCGGGGCGTCCTCGCCGACGAGGAGGACCCGCACGCCCGGGGTCCCGAACAGGCGCTCGTCGTAGGCGCCCTGCAGGCCACCACGACCGGCGACGTCGCCGGCGACGTAGCGATCGGGCTGCTCCTCGATCATCTCGGCCGTCACGGCGCCGACGGTGCCGAGCGTGAACCGGGCGAACTCGCGGCTGAGCGCCAACGGCGTCGTGCGCTCGTTGAACACGGTCCCGGGAAGCGGGAAGATGCGCTCACGCACCTGGTCGTAGTCCGGGCGCCGGAGGGTGACCACCTGCACGAACCGGTCCTCGCCGGCCTCCTCCACCCGGTCGCGCAGTGACGCCGCGTCGATCTCGACGCCCAGCACGTCCGACAGCGCGTCGGTGAGGTCGTCCACGAGCGTCCCGAGGTCCTCGGCGCGACTCCGCTGGATCCCGACGTCGACGACCTCGCGCTCGGTGACGATGGCACTGCCGTCCGCCGCGAGCACGTCGCCTCGCTCGGGCTGCGTGCGGTCGGCACGCAGCCGCAGGCCCGACGCCAGTTCGGGGTGGACCAGCGTCGGATCCCAGCGCACCGACCACGTCAGCTCGTCCTCGGCCCGCACCAGGTCGGC
>CAZDIF010000473.1:0-2449 GCA_964505365.1 uncultured Actinomycetota bacterium | reverse complement strand
CCGAGGGTGGTCAGCTCCAGCCCACCACCGTCGGGGAAGGTGACGCCGTCGGGGACGAGCGTGGCGAGGTTGCGCGCGATGAGCGTCGCGGTGGCCAGCGCGAGCGGGTTGGCATGGTCGAACGTGGTCGACAGGTCCACCACGCCGAGCGGCCGCCCGCTGGCCGGGTCGGCGATCGGTGCGGAGTAGCAGACCCACTCGTGCACGGCGGGCGAGAAGTGCTCCGCCGAGAACACCTGCGAGGGCTGCTCGATCGCCAGGGACAGGCCGAGGGCGTTGGTGCCCATGGCGTCCTCGCCCCACTGGCCGCCGGGGACGAAGTGCACGTCCTCCGCCCGTGTCCGCATCCACCGGCTGCCGTGGGTCCACAGGATCGTCCCGTCCGGTCCGGTGACCGCGACGATGAACCGCCCGGCATCGGCGAGGCGGACCAGCTCGTCGCGCATGCTCGTCACCGGGCCCCGCAGGGGAGAGGCCATCCACCGCTCCCGGGCGCGGTCCTCGGCCACCAGGGGCGCATGCTGGATCGTGCGTGGGACGCTGGCGGACGACCGTTCCCACGACGCCACCACCTCGTCGCGGACGCCCTCGACCGTGCCCGCACGGGCGTGGCGGTGCCACGCGTCCTCGAGGTGGCGGCGAGCCACCCAGGGATCCTGCGGGACTGGCTCCATGGTCCCCTGACTCCCGGGGCGCCCAAGCCTAACGCCTGGACGCGGGGGCCGCCGCGGGACGCGTCAGCCGCTGGCACCCCCGGTGACCTGCCACGCGGACAGCGCCAGCGACGGCGCGATGACCATCCCGGCACCGAACTCGCAGTCGGCGTGGCGATCGTCGCTGCCCACCCCGAGCAGGCGACCCGGGCCGAGGGCATCGACGAAGGACTGGGTGAACCGCAGGTTGGTGACCGGCCGGTCCAGGCGTCCGTCCCGGATCCGGAACGTGCCGTTGCGCGTCAGCCCCGTCACGACCAGTGTCCGGGGGTCCAGCACGCGGCAGTAGTTGAACGCCGTCACGTACAGGCCGTCCTCGACGCCGGCCACCAGGTCGTCGACCGACGCCGTACCGGGCTCGACCACGAGGTCGGTCGGCAGCGGGCCCATGGTCTCCGACCCCGGGACGTGGTGGCCCGTCGAGGTGGTGCCGGCGGCGGCCGCCGTCCGGCGGTCGTGCGCCAGTGACACCGACCGGCCGTCGACCACCAGGTCGGTCCGTCCCCGGGGGGTGCCCTCGTGGTCCACCGCCAGGCCCGTGGCCCGGTCGTGGGTGACGTCGTCACGCAGGGAGAAGGCCGCGTCGAACTGCTGCTCGTCCAGCCGGACGAAGGACCGGCCCTCGGCGACGGCCTTGGCGTTGAAGCCGTACAGCCCGAGGAAGATGGCGATCGTGGCCACGGCCTCGGGACCAAGCACCACCGGCAGGGTCGCGGGGGCGAGGTCGTCCGCCTCGGTGCTGCGCGCCGCTACGTCCACAGCGACCCGTCCGGCCGCCGCACCGTCGATCGCGTCCAGCCCAGCGGCCGCCTGGTGGCCCATGCCCGCGGCCGTGCCGATGCGGTGGATGCCGTCGAGGACCGCCAGCGTCGTCTCGTCGGAGGCACGGTGGCCGCGGGAGTTGGCGTAGGCGAAGCGCACGTGCCGGGTCTCGCAGTACCCGGCCGCGTCGGTGCCGTCCCCACCGGCACGGACGAAGCCGTCGACGACGTCGGCACGGTCGTCCGGCGTGGCGTTGCGCGTGCTGTCCCGCACGTGGCGCCACGGCGTGATCGTGGTGTGCTCGGCCAGCGGCGGCAGGGCCGGGTCCACGGGAGCGGCGGCGACGTGGTCCAGGGCCGTGTCGATGGCGGCCGCGAGGCCCTCCTCGGTGATGCGCCGGGTCGACACGCTGGCTGCGCGGCCGTCGCGTGCCAGGTGCAGGTCCACCGCGAGGGTGTCCTCGCCGACGTGCTGGTGGATGCGGGAGTTGGCGAACCGGGCGAGGCCGTCCGTGAGGTGGGTGACGCGCACCTGGGCGTCCGCGCGCCCGCCGACGAGGTCGACCACGTGGCCGGCGACGTCCTCGGGGGAAGTGGGGGCGGTCATCCGGTCACCCCCACGCGGACGTCGCGGAACCGTGCGGGTACGGCCGGGTGCCCGGTGTGCGCGGTCTGGATGGGCTGGCCCTTGCCGCAGTTCGGCAGGCCCCACGGGGTCCACTCGTCGCGACCGGCCAGCCGGTCCAGCGATCCCCAGAACCGTGGCGTGATCCCCGTGTAGGTGGGGTTTCGGACCATGCGACCGAGCCTCCCGTCCACGATCTCCCATCCGACCTCGCACCCGAACTGGAAGTTCAGCCGTCGATCGTCGATCGACCACGAGCGGTTGGTGTCCATGTACAGCCCGCGCCTGGTGTCGGCGATCATCTCCTCGAGCGACGAGTCGCCGGGCTCCAGCCCGACGTTGGTCATCCG
>CAZDIF010000472.1:0-2451 GCA_964505365.1 uncultured Actinomycetota bacterium | reverse complement strand
CCCAAGCACCCGTGGCCGGAGGACCCCACGACCGCCAGCCCGACGACCCGCACCAGGCGCCGCGGCGGTGATCAGTAGCTCCTACGTCGCCTCACTCGATCGTCAGTAGGCTGCCGCGCGTCGAGGAGGGTGCCGGTGTCCGATCCGATGATCCGACTGTCCGGCGTCACCAAGCGCTACCCCGGCAGCGACGTCCCGGCCGTGGATGCCCTGGACCTCGACGTCCACGAGGGCGAGATCGTCACCCTCGTCGGCCCCTCCGGGTGCGGCAAGACCACGACGCTGAAGATGATCAACCGGATCATCGAGCCCACCGACGGCACGATCACCGTCGGGGGCGACGACATCCGTGCCCGGCCGGCGCACGAACTGCGGCGCGGCATCGGCTACGTCATCCAGCAGATCGGGCTCCTGCCCCACCGCACCATCGAGGACAACGTCTCCACGGTCCCCCGGCTGCTGGGTTGGAAGCGGGACCGCGTCCGGGCGCGCGCACGGGAGCTGATGGACCTGATGGACCTCGACCACGAGCTGCTGTCACGCTGGCCGTCGGAGCTGTCGGGCGGGCAGCGCCAGCGGGTCGGCGTGGCGCGTGCGCTGGCCGCCGACCCGCCGGTGCTGCTGATGGACGAACCGTTCGGCGCGGTCGACCCGATCGTCCGGCGCCGCCTGCAGCAGCAGCTGCTGGAGCTGCAGGCCCGGCTGCACAAGACCATCGTGTTCGTCACGCACGACATCGACGAGGCAATCCTGCTCGGCGACCACATCGCGCTGCTCGACGTCGGCGGCGTCCTGGCGCAGTACGCGACGCCGTCGCAGCTGCTGGCCAGGCCCGCCAACGACTTCGTGGTCGACTTCCTCGGCGAGGAACGGGCACTGCGGCGCCTGTCCCTACTGTCGGTCACCGACATCGACCTGCAGCGCGGCCCCGTGGTCGACGCGGCCGCCAGCGCCGACGAGGCACGACGCGCAGCCGAGGACCACGCCGTCGACTGGGTCGGCGTGCTCGACGGCCAGCGCCTGCGCGGGTGGCTGTGGACCCGCGACCTCGTCGACGGCCGTCCGGCCGGCCGGCAGGAGACCCGGGACTTCCGCGTCTGGATCCCGCACGACGCGACGCTGCGGACCGCCGTCGACGCGATCGTGGCGTCTCGCAACAACGTGGCGGCCGTCTACGACGACGACGTCTACCACGGGATGCTGTTCCTCGAGCAGGTCACCGCGGAGCTGCTCGCGTGATGGCCCCGCCCGCTCCGCTCGCCCAGGGACGCCCGCTGGTCGAGTGGGACTGGATCGCCGACAACCTGCCGCTGCTGCGCGACGCGGCGATCGAGCACGTCGTGCTCACCGTCGTCTCCGTCGGCCTGGGGCTCGTCGTGTCGCTGGCCCTGACGCTCATGTCCCTGCGATGGCGGCGCCTGTACGGGCCGGTCCTGGCCGTCGGGGGCGTGCTGTACTCGATCCCGTCCCTGGCAGCGTTCGCCTTCCTGGTCCCGTTCTTCGGGTTCTCGGTCACGACCGCGGTGCTCGCGCTGGCGACCTACACCGTCCTCATCCTCGTGCGGAACTTCATGACCGGCGTCGACGGCGTCGACAAGGACGTCATCGAGGCAGCCCGAGGCCAGGGGTTCACCGAGCGGCAGATCCTGCTGCAGGTCCAGCTCCCGCTGGCCCTGCCGGTCATGATCGCCGGCCTGCGCGTCGCCACCGTGACCGTCATCGGCCTGGTCACGGTCACCGCCCTGATCGGGCTGGGCGGGCTCGGCGGCCTGATCCTCACCGGGTTCCGGCTGCTGCCACCCCTGCCGGTGATGATCGTGGTGGGCACCGTGCTGTCCGTGGTGCTCGCGATCGCGTTCGACCTCCTGCTGGTGTGGGTGCGGCGGCTGCTGACGCCGTGGAGCAGCGGAGGGGCGACCTGATGGCCGACCTGCTGCCGGCGATCGCCGAGTTCCTGTCCGACCCGATCCGGTGGAGCCTGACCCAACCGTCGGGGATCCCCTACCGGGTCGTCGAGCACCTGGTGGCCACGGCCGTCACCATGGTGATCGCGATCGGCCTGGCACTGCCACCGGCCGTGTGGCTCGCCCACCACCACCGCGCCGAGGCGATGGCCAGCGCCCTGGTCAACATCGGGCGGGCGATCCCCTCGTTCGGGCTCATCGTGGTGTTCTGGCTCCTGGCCAGCCGCTCGGGGATCGACTCGTTCTGGGCGCTCGTCGGTGCCCTCGTGGCGCTGGCCATCCCACCGATCTTCACCAACGCGTACACGGGCGTGGCGGAGGTCGACCGCGCCGTCGTCGAGGCGGCCACCGGCCAGGGCCTGACCGACGGCCAGCTGCTGCGCCAGGTCGAGCTGCCGCTGGCCACCGCCGTGATCCTCGCCGGCATCCGCATCGCCCTCGTCCAGGTGATCGCCACCGTCGGCATCGGGGCGATCGTCACCGACGG
>CAZDIF010000471.1:0-2453 GCA_964505365.1 uncultured Actinomycetota bacterium | reverse complement strand
CATCGACGCCCGGACGCCCGGACAGGGCTCGCCCCGCCGACGGCGGCCACGCTGTGGCGTCGGAGGAGGTTCCGATGGCGAGCACGACACCCCCGCCCGGACGGTGGGGCGGTTTCCAGCGGCGCGTCCGGCTCCTGGTGCCGAGACCGATCCGCCGGGCCGACCTCGCCGCGTTCCGGATCGTCGCGAGGACGCGGATGCCACGGGTGGACCCGGCGATGTCCCGGCTCACCCGCGCCGCCAACCACTCGCGCCTGTGGATGGCGATTGCCGCGCTGCTGGCCACCTTTGGGCGACGGTTCGGGAAGCGGGCGGCCGTCCGTGGCCTCGCGTCGATCGCCATCACGTCCGCGGTGACCAACCTGCCCGCCAAACTGCTGACCGGCCGTGCGCGCCCGGACACGACCGTCGTCCCCGAGGTGCGCCGGCTGGCGCGTGTCCCGACGTCCACCTCGTTCCCGTCCGGCCATGCCGCCTCGGCCTTCGCCTTCGCGACCGCCGTCGCACTCGAGCACCGGCAGTCGCGGGTGCCCCTGTTCGCGCTCGCGACCGCCGTCGCCTACTCGCGGGTCCACACGGGCGTACACTACCCCGGCGACGTGCTCGTGGGCGCCGCGATCGGGGCCGGCGTCGCGCAGGCGACCACGCGGACCTGGCCGCTGGTCCGACCGAGCCCCGCCGCCACGGCCGACGTCGACGAGCAGGTCAGGACGCCCGACCCGGACGGCACCGGCCTGGTCGTCCTGGTCAACCCACGCGCCGGCGAACGCCCACTGGGACCGCTCCTGGACCGACTCCGGACGGAACTGCCGTCGGCGACCGTCATCGAGGCGGGACCGAACGCCGACCTCCTCACCGTCCTCCGTCGGGCCGCCGCGGGCGCCCGCGCCCTCGGCGTGGTCGGAGGTGACGGGACCGCCAGTGCTGCGGCCGCGGTGGCGAGCGAGTTCGGAATCCCCCTGCTCGTCGTGCCGGGCGGGTCGCTCAACCACCTGGCCGGGGACCTCGGGATCGACACGGTCACCGAGGCCGTCCGCGCTGTCCGTGAGCGTCGGGTCGTGAGGATGGACCTGGGCGACGTGGACGGCCGCGCGTTCGTGAACTCCGTCAGCCTGGGGCTGTATCCACGCCTGGTGGCGGGCCGCGAACGGATCGAGGACCGCACCGGGAAGTGGCTCGCGGCCGTCTGGAGCCTCGTCCTCACGCTCCTGCGCGGCGGGCCCGTCCCCCTCGAGGTGGACGGTGTGCACCGGCGGGTCTGGCTGCTGTTCGTCGGGAACGGGCCGTACGCGACGACCGGCGTGGCCCCGTCGGGTCGCGCCCGCCTCGGGGATGGCTGCCTGGACGTCCGCCTCGTCCACGACGGGATGCGCTGGGCCCGGCTTCGGGTCGCCCTCGCGCTCCTGCGCAACCGGGTCGACCGGTGCCGGACCTTCGAGCGCTGGACGGCCGGCGAGCTCCATGTCCGGTCACCCGACGGACCCGTCCTGGTGGCCCGCGACGGCGAGGTCGAGGAGGCCCCACACGGCCTGGCCATCCGCATCCGACCGACGGAGTTGTTGGTCCTCCAGCCCAGGGCGAGGTGACCGATCCGACCCGCGGGCGGCGATGACGACCGTGCTGACCACTCGCCGGCCCTCCCGGTCACCGGTGCATCCCGTCCGAATTCTCCGGCTCCAGCGGCAGCATCACGCAGAACTCGGCGCCACCCCCGGGTGCGTCCTGGACCCAGACCCGGCCCCCGTGCAGCTCCGTGAATGCCGCCACGAGGGGGAGACCGATTCCCGTCCCGGGCTGGTGGGAGGGCGCGGTCGGACCCTGCTCGAACGGACGGAACAGGCGCTCGTGGTCCTCGACGGGCAGGCCCGGGCCCTCGTCGCGCACGGTCAGCAGCGCGCCCTCGTCCGTCCGTGCCAACCGGATGGTGATGGTCCCGCCCTCGGTGTGCACCTGCGCGTTGTGCACGAGGTTGATCACGATCCGCTCGATCTTGACCGGCGCGACGGCGGCCTCGACCGGCTCCAGGTCCAACTCCAGTGCGTGCTCGGTCAGGGCGACACCCGCGACCGCCGCCCGCACGACCTCGTCGAGCCGAGTCCGCTGGAGGCCGACGCGCAGGTGCCCACGGGTGAACTGGTTCAGCTCCAGCAGGTCGCTGAGCAGCCGGTCCAACCGGTCCGCGTTGGCAAGCAGCCGATCGAGAAGCTCGGTGTGCCGGTCTGGTGGGATCCGTTGCAGCTGGAGGGTCTCGGCCACCAGACGCACCGCCGCCAGCGGGGTGCGCAGTTCGTGGGAGACCGCCGAGAGGAAGGCGTTGCGCATGCTGTCGAGCCGAAGCAGCTCGCGGCTGGCGGCCCGTTCGCGCTCCAGCGCCCGGACCAGTTGCTCCTCGGCATGCCGACGGGCCGTGACGTCGTGAGCGGTCACCAGGATCGCCCTGGGGTCACCAGCCG
>CAZDIF010000470.1:0-2455 GCA_964505365.1 uncultured Actinomycetota bacterium | reverse complement strand
GTGGCATGTGGCGCCATCGAACCCGACGCCGTCGACCCAGTGTGGGTGGACAGCGGGATCCCTCACGGGCGTGAGAACTGATCAGGCGTTGCACGTGCTTGGCACGCTCCCTGTGGATGACTCCGAACCCGCAGAAACCCCGAAACAGCAGAGAACCGCCCCCTACGTACCAGTAGGAGGCGGTTCCTGTCGTGCGCGCTGGGAGGCGACGAAGGGGCGTACGAAGGCGGAACCGGCCACAGGGGGCCGGTTCCGCCGGGCTCGACGTGTTGCTTGAGCGACTCGTCGCCTACTCTCCCTGCGTCTGCGGATTGAGATGGCCGAGCGAGCGCGAACCGGTCTTACCGATGTTGGCCCGGAAGACCATCAGTCCTCTCGCAGAGTCCGGGTTGTGGACGCCGTCAGAGGCGTAGATCGGAAGCCCTGGCCCGGTCGGGAAGTTCGGCCCGACGTAAGAGTACGCGGACCAGTTGTCCGACCCGAGCACTCCGTCCGGGGCGATGTCGTAGTGAGCGATCTCCTTCGGCTTGTCCGGCTTGCTGAAGTCGACCACGTTGACCCCGCCCATGTACCAGGCGTTGACCAGGAGGTCCTTGTTGAGACCAGCAACCGGCAACCCCATGTGAGCCGAGCAGTATGCGCCCGGCTCGGGCCTCGGGATCATGAACTCGCTCAGGAACGACCCGGAGCCACCGTCGACGAAGAACATCCGGCCGGTGTCCTGGGTGCTGGCGGGGTGCCAGGCGCGCTCCTGCCAGTCCGTCTGGGGCGGGCAGCCGTCACCAAAGGACTCGTCGATCCAGTTGACGACGCTGCCGTCATTGCTGAACGTCGCCGAGTGGAAGAAGTCGATCGCGCCGGGGAGGTCACCGCTGCCGCCCGAACTGACAGCGTCGTCGGAGATCCAGATGGGGTTCGCCGTGTCCGGGACGCCGTTGCCGTCGATGGTCCAGAGCTGGCCCTGCTCGGCGCAGGCGCCGGCCGCGAGCCGCAGCTGGACATGCACCGCGATGTCGTGGCAGGCGACCAGGTCGAACAACCCGGGGATCTGCTCTCCGGTTTCGGGGTCGACGAGCCCGCGCTCGGCGATGTCGAAGCGCTCGTCCGGATCGTCCGGATACGAGATCGGCGGCTCGGCGACGACGGCTGACGCCGTGACGTCATCGAGCGGCACCTCGATGACCGAGATCTTCTCGTGCAGCGGGCTGTTCCCTGACGGGGGACCGTTGTCCGGGCCGCACGTCGGGCCCGGCCGCAGCGGGTACGAGGACACGTAGACCATCAGCTTGTTGTCATCGAGCTCCGGAAATGCCGTGATCGTGTGGGCACCGCAGTCCGTGTAGACGGCGGCCACCTGCTCGATGTCGACGAACGGATCCGTCGGGTCATCGCTCAACTCGAAGACGCGGACCCCTTCCCAGCCCTCCGGGTCGTCGTGTTCCTCGCTCCGGGCGGCACCGCATTCGGAGTCCTCCATCGTCCGGTCGACGGCCAGCAGGAGCAGGTCGGCGATGCCGTTGCCGTCGCGGTCCCAGACAATCGGGTCGTTCTGGAGGCCGTCACAGACGAAGTCCACCAGCTGCTGCGGCTGCGACGGGTTCGAGATGTCGAAGATCCGGAAACCACCGACAGGCAGGTCGTTGCGGTAGTAGCCCACGAAGGCATGGTTGCCCCAGAAGGCCAGGTCCGAGTTGATACGTGCGTTGGGAGAGGTGAACAGAATGTCCATCTTCCGATGCTGGTCGGCGTTGTGACCCGCTCCCGCCGGGACCGCTGTCCCGGCCAGTGCGAGCGCGAGCACGGAGGCCAGAGCCAACTTGCGCCATCGCTTCATGAGGCATCACTCCTGGTCGATTCCGAAGAACGGTCCACACGACGGCGGGAACGTCGCGTTCGCGCGCGGGCGTCGGTCCAACGTTGGCGCGAGCGACTCCCGCCCGCTGGCCGCTGCCGACGAGGGGCAGGTACCGGCACTTCGACAGCTCGGTCGACCCATGGCGCCCAGCGCCCCGACTGTCGGTGCCTGCCCGTTCGAGCGGACAGTGCGTCTCGGGGCACCATTCCTTCCTACTTGTGGCGCGACGACAGGACAATGGACGTCCGGCCATGGTCGGACACTGACCCTCGAACCTCACCCCACGGACGGCCACGCTCGTCAACTGCCCAGGGCGCCGGATGCACCCGGAATCTCCTCGCGCCCGGCGCATGCTCCGTGAACGGGCGCAGACCCGTCAGAGGCAGGGAGTCCGCCGTGCCTGAGGGTCCGACGAGGACTGTCTTGAGGCGCCGTGGTCCCACTCGTCGGCCGACCCGGCCATCGACGGGAGTGCATGTCCAGGTTTGCGAGCAGAGTCGGGGCGGCCCTGCTGCTCGAGGGCGAGGCGGTGGGCACGAAGTGGGCACGCCAGCCGGCCGAACACCCGAAGCGCTCGGAATCCGATTCGAACGCATTCGG
>CAZDIF010000469.1:0-2457 GCA_964505365.1 uncultured Actinomycetota bacterium | reverse complement strand
CTAGGTGCGGGCGCTGCTGGTCCACAACCCCACGGCGACGAGGGTCACCCACCGGACCCTGGAGGCCGTCACCGCCGCGCTGCGGGCGCGGGTCGACCTCGCCGTTGCCTCGACCCGCAGCCGCGACCACGCCAGCGACCTCGCGGCCGAGGCCGTCGCCGACGGCGTCGAGGTGGTGTTCGCCTTCGGCGGGGACGGGACGACGAACGAGGTGATCCAGGCGCTGGCCTGCACGCCGGTCGCCCTCGGGCTGGTCCCCGGTGGTGGCACCAACGTGCTGGCCCGGGCGCTCGGGCTGCCGAGCGACCCTGTCGACGCGACCGCGGTGGCCCTGGACCGGCTGGCCGACGGCCGGCGGCGCCGGATCGGCCTCGGCCGGGCGAACGACCGCTGGTTCGCGTTCGCTGCCGGCCTGGGGTTCGACGGGGCCGTGGTGCGCCGCGTCGAGAACTCGCCGACGCTGCGTCGTCGGTTCGGGCAGCTGGCGTTCGTGTGGCTGGCCGGGCGAACGTGGTTCAGCCGGGACGACGTGCACGATCCCGCGATCGAGGTCGCGCTGCCCGACGGCACCGTGCATGGCCGCTACGGCATCGCGATCGTCGGCAACACCGACCCGTACACGTACCTGGGGCCGCGGCCACTCAACGTCACGCCGGAGGCGAGCTTCGACACGGGCCTGGACCTCACCGCGATCCGCGACGTGGGGACGGTGCGGCTGCTGCGCATCGTCGGGCAGGTGCTGACCGGTGGTGGCCACGTCGCGTACCGGTCGGTCGACACCTGGCACGACCAGGGGTGCCTCCACCTGCGGTCCTCCCGGCCACTGCCGCTGATGGTGGACGGCGACGACGTCGGCGACCACCACGATCTCGTCCTCGAGGCCGTGCCCGACGCCCTCACCGTCCTGGTCTAGTCACTCCGGGTCCCGTGCGGCCATCGCACGCCCGGGGTCCACTGGAGCGCGCATGACGGGGCCTGACCACGCCGAATCGCCCCCAGGCCCACGAATGCCGGCCGGATTCGGTGCAAACTCTTGTCAGCACTTCGTGCCCTCGTTACAGTGGCGACACGTTCGTGAGAAGTTTCACAACCGTCCTTGCCCGGCTTGCCCCTGCCGCGACCGCCCGCCCTCGGGTGCCCTGGACGGCCCGTCGGACCCCGCATCGGTGGCCTGCCGCACCTCTCACGCAACTCGCCCCCACACTTGTCTCCCACCGACCCCCACGAGGTGACCCATGGACTGGCGGAGCAATGCTGCCTGCGTCGACGAGGACCCCGAACTCTTCTTCCCGATCGGGACGACCGGTCCGGCCGTCGAACAGGCTGACGCCGCCAAGCGGATCTGCATGCAGTGCGATGCCCGCGAGGACTGCCTCGAGTTCGCCATCGCCACCAACCAGGACGCCGGTGTCTGGGGCGGGCTGACCGAGGACGAGCGCCGCACCCTCAAGCGCGCGCGCCAGCGTCGTCGCCGGATGGCTTCCTGACGGGGACGTGCGCACTCGGACCCGCCTGACCACGCCCCCGGGCCAGCAGCCCACGCTCGAGCTCGGCGAATCCGAATCGGCCGAGCACTACGTGGCTGGCCCGGGACTGCCGGACGAGCCACGGGTGCCCGGACGCTTCCGGCGCCTGTGGCTGACGCTCGCCGTCGTGGTGGGCGTCGCGGCCCTGGGTGTCGGCATCTTCTTCGTGTCGACGTCAGGCCAGCAGTTCGACCCGGCCCTCGACTTCCGCCCGGGGGCCGACGAGGGCACCGCGCCGGCCGACGAGGCCACGCTGCCCGGCGAGGACGGCTGACGCCGCTCAGCGGGGCAGCGGCAACTCCGCCACGCAGGAGGTCCCGCCCGACTCGCGGCGGCCGACCGCCAGCTGGCCGTTGAGCTCGGACTCCACGAGCGTCGCGGCGATCCGCAGCCCGAGGTTGGCCGACTCGTCGATGCTCCAGCCCTCGGGGATCCCGACACCGTCGTCGACCACGACGAGTCGCATGCGTGCCGCCTGGCGCTCGAGGGTGATGGTGATCGTGCCGCTGCGGCCGGGGAAGGCGTGCTCGACGGCGTTCTGGACGACCTCCGACAGCACCAGGGCCAGCGGGGTGGCGACCTCTGCGGGCAACTCGCCCGCGGATCCCTCGATCTCGACGTTGATCGTGTGCTCGGGGTGGCTCAGCCCCGTCGTCAGCATGGCGGCGAGGCGCGAGGTCACCTTGTCGAACGAGACGCGCTGGCGCGAGTCCTGCGAGAGGGTCTCGTGCACCAGGGCGATGGACGAGATGCGGCGGACCGATTCGCCGAGGGCGTTGCGGGCCTCGTCGCTGGACAACCGTCGCGACTGCAGTCGCAGCAGCGACGCGACGGTCTGCAGGTTGTTCTTGACGCGGTGGTGGATCTCGCGGATCGTCGCGTCCTTGTAGAGCAGCAGCCGCTCGTGGCGGCGCAGCTCGGTGACCTCGCG
>CAZDIF010000468.1:0-2458 GCA_964505365.1 uncultured Actinomycetota bacterium | reverse complement strand
GCCGGCAGCTGCCACGTCTGCGAGGCCTGCGGCGCCACCAGCGGCTGCAGCTGAGCCAGGCGCCTCCGCGGAAACACCGCGAGCGGCCGGGCCGGGTGGTCCGGCCGCTCGCCGTTCCAGACTCGGTTGCTCCCGACGACCGTTACGCGCGTGCGCGGCAACCGTGGTTGCGGGCGGGTCGGCGGTACGGCTGAAATAGCGCACAGTTGCTCGGGGCTGGAGCCCGCTGCTGAAGGCAGTCCGCGCTTCCATTGGTACTGCGCCGAGGTAACGCTCGACACCCACCCGGGGTAGGCGTAATGTGAGGCTGCACGGGGCAAATTCGAATCGGGGGAGAATGGAGCAAGGGGCATGAAGCGAACCCTCATGTTCGTGTTGGCATCGGCGCTGCTGGTGGCCATGGCCGCACCGGCAACGGCGACGGTGCACGAGATCACAGGGATGTTCTGCGCCAGCGGCGGCGGCAACCCGTTCCCGCCGGGGATCTCAGGCGGGTCCAACGCCGACAACTTCGCAAAGCCACTGGCCGCAACCGGATTCATCGAGTCGGTGACGCCGTACGCGGGCGACGGCGTGAATGGCCCTGGGGTGCTGATCACGTTCGATTTCGACCACCCGGCATCCAAGATCGCACCGCACCCGACCATCGACACGTTCTTCGTGGGTGACGGGACGTACATCACCGCGTTCGTCCTGGATGCGGACCACGGCTTCACGAACTGCGTGCAGCTGCGGTAGCGATGTCGGCGCGGGTCGGGTGGGCTGTCAGCCTCGCCCGCCCGACCGGCCGCCTTCGAACCATCGGTCGTCGCCGTCCGCGGTCGCGGCGTCGAGCCGATCCCGTGTTCGTCGGGTTGTACGACGGTGGTGAACCGTTCGGCTTCGGGATATGTAGGTTGTAGTGCGCGAGAACCGAACAAGGGAGTTCCCATGAAGAGGTTTGCTGCGACCACTCTGCTGGCCGGAGCGTTGCTGGTCGGCTCGGCAGGCGCCGCCGTCGCCCATCAGGCCGGACCCTGCAACGACAGTGACGGGGACGGCGCATTCAGCGGGCGCGAATACGCCCACCACCACATCGCGCAGGGTGCCCACGACGGCATCATCGGCCAGCAACACAAGCCCGGTTCCCATCGGGGCTTCAGCCTCTGCGACCCGTCCGCACGCTGACCGGACCCAACCGGCGGCCGGCGCCCACGACGGGGTCGCGACCGGCCGCGAGGGCTGCGGTGGGTGCGCTCGCCGCGGCCCCGCGGCAGACCTTTCGGCTCCGACGCTCGCCCAGGAGGATCTCGACGACGTCCGCCGACGCCTCCTGAGACGGTCGATGGCACCGTAAAATCTTGCAGTGTCAGCGGGCTGCGTCGAGCAGACGCTGGCACGCTTGCTCGCAGCGACGGCAGGCCTCGGCGCAAGCGCGACAGTGTTCGTGCATGTCCGCGTGCTGCTCACATTCCTCGGCACAGGCGCGGCAGACCGCCTCACATACCTCCACGAGCTCGAGCCACGGCGCGCCCGAAGCACCCGCGCGGGACACGACCTTCGCCGTTGCCGCACAGATCTCGGCGCAGTCGAGGTCCAGCCGGATGCACCGGACCAGCTCGGGGTTGCCCTCCTCCAGACACGCGTCGGCGCATGCCTCGCAGTGGGCAGCGCAGTCGATAGCGCTCTCGATGAACGCGGCCAGCTCCTCGGTGTTGAGCTGGTCGCCGTGGTCTCGCAGGACGTCCTTCAGAGCCATCGCATCTCCTCATCGTGTGCCAGAGCTCGTCAGGGTGTCACTTCCCGCAGGTGCCGCCCCAGCGGTCGCATCCCCTTTCGACAGGGACCTGACGACGCTTCCTCGCAAGGTGGGCCCATGACAGAACGCACCAAGACTGTCAGCGCGCGCCCGGGCCGCTGTGGATCGGGGTCGTGCTGGCCCTGTCAGTCGCGCTGGGGCTGGGGGCAACCTGGACGACCTCCACCACGACTGTGGCCATCACGCTCGCGCTGCTCGGAGCACTGGGAGGGCCTGGCGGCGGCCCGCGGTGACATAGACAGGCCTCGATGGCCTACGGCCCACTCAGACGCGGCGAGAGCCAATGCAGACAGCCTGTATAGACGGCCGACCCGCCTCGCGGAAGCCCTGGTTTGGGGCGGTGCGTTCAGTTCCGGTGTTCGCGCACAGTTGGGTGTCGCCCTGATCGCCGAGCTCGCCTGACCGGCTCCGTGCAAGCATGGCCGTGCGCGTGGTAGGCCTCGCATGTGCGCTCGTCGGGCGCTGGTCGTGGCAAGGTGTCGAGATGACAGGGTCGGCTCCGTCCCCGGTGTGAGCGCGGTCGCGGTGGCCGCGCCGGACACAGGAGATCTGAGATGGCCAAGTACCTGCTGCTCAAGCACTACCGGGGCGCCCCGACGCCCGAGGGCTTCGTGCCGATGGACCAGTGGACGCCCGAGGAGTTCAGCCACCACGTGCAGT
>CAZDIF010000467.1:0-2458 GCA_964505365.1 uncultured Actinomycetota bacterium | reverse complement strand
TGCACTGCTGGTGGATGATCTCGGTCAGCGGGCAGCCCATCGACGTCAGGGTCATCAGCACGTGCGCCTCGCCCGGTGCGGGCTTGGTGACCTCGTAGACCAGGCCGAGGTCGACGATGTTGTAGCCGATCTCGGGGTCGATCACGGCCCGGAGGGCGTTGGTGAGGTCGTCGGAGTCCGGCATGCCGTCGTCCTCGAGGTCGAGGTCCGCGAACGGGCCCTCGCGCTCCTCGCCGGTGTCCGGGGAGGCGGCCTCGTTGGCGCGCCGCTGCTCCTCGAGGGCGTCGACCTGGTCGGTGTCGGTCGTCGTGTCGCTCATCGACGGGCTCCTTCTACGATTCGTGGGTGACGGCGTGCTCGTGGTCGCCGGACTGGTAGGTCTCGATGGCGTCCTTGACCGCCATCCAGGACAGCAGCGCGCACTTGACCCGGACGGGGAACTTCGCGACGCCCTGGAAGGCGATGCCGTCCTCGAGGTCGTCCATGCGGGACGGCTCCTCGCCGTGCATCATGAGGCGGAACTGCTCGGACAGGTCGAGCACGTCGTCGAGCTCGCGGCCGGCGACCGCCAGCGTCATCGCCGACGCGGACGCCTGGCTGATCGAGCAGCCCTCGCCGTCGAACACCACCGCGTCCAGCGTGCCGTCCTTGACCCGGATGCGCAGGTCCATCTCGTCGCCGCACAGCGGGTTGGAGTGGTGGACGTGCACGTCCTCGGGGTCCAGCGACGGCGCCCGGTTCTTGGGGCTGCGGTAGTGGTCCAGGATGATGTCCTGGTACATGTCCTCGAGGCTCAACGCACTGCCTCCTCGTGAAGTCGTCGTGCCCGTCCTAGCGGGCGAAGAAGCTGGCCGCGGCCTGCAGCCCCTCCACCAGCGGGGGGATGTCGTCGCGGTCGTTGTACAGGTACAGGGAGGCGCGTGCCGTCGCGTTGACGCCGAGCTCGCGCATCAGCGGCTTCGCGCAGTGGTGCCCGACGCGCACGCACACGCCGTACTGGTCGAGCATCGCGCCGATGTCGTGCGGGTGGATGCCGTCCAGGGTGAACGAGATCGCCCCGCCACGCACGTCGACGTCGGTCGGCCCGTGGATGGTGAGGCCCTCGATCCCGGCCAGGGCGTCGAGCACCTCGCCGGTGAGCTCCTTCTCGTGCGCCCGGATGGTGTCCATCCCGATGTCGCGCAGGTAGCGGACGGCGGCAGCCAGCCCGGCGGCCTCGGCGATCATCATCGTGCCGGCCTCGAACTTCATCGGCACGGCGTTGGGCGTGAACCCGTCGAGGGTGACGTCGAGGATCATCTCGCCGCCGCCGAGGAACGGCGGCATCGCGTCGAGCAGCTCGGGCCGGGCGGCCAGGACGCCGATCCCGGTGGGCCCGCACATCTTGTGGCCCGTCAGGGCGTAGAAGTCGACGTCGAGGTCGCGGACGCTGACCGGCAGGTGCGGCACGGCCTGCGACCCGTCGACCAGCACGCGGCAGTCCGGGTTCGCCTCACGCGCCATCTGGGCCAGGGCGGCCACGTCGTTGATGGTGCCGAGCACGTTGCTGACGTGGGCGACGGCCAGGAACGTGACCTTCCCGTCGGACAGCAGCTGCCGGGCCGCGTCGACGTCCAGGCGACCGTCAGCGGTCAGCGGGATGGTCCGCAGCTCGAACCCGGACTCCTGCTGGGCCTGCAGGTACGGCACCCAGTTGGCGTGGTGCTCCATGCGGGTGGCCAGCAGTGCGTCGTCCGGCCCGAGCTGGCGGCGCACCCACGAGTTGGCGACGAGGTTCATCGCCTCGGTGGAGTTCTTGGTGAACACCACGCCGTCGCGGGGCGCGTCGACGAACTCGGCGATTTCGGTGCGGCCGGACTCGTACAGGTCGGTGGCCTCCTCGGCCAGCCCGTAGACCCCGCGGTGGACGTTGGACCGCGACTGGCGGTAGTAGCGATCCATGGCGTCGAGCACCGGCTCGGGCGTCTGCGAGGACGCGGCCGAGTCCAGGTACACGAGGCGCTTGCCGCCGTGGACCTCCCGCGCCAGTGTCGGGAAGTCCTTGCGGATCGTCTGGGGGTCCAGGGCCATCGTCGGATGCCTGTCGTGGGAAGGGGTCAGGCCCGCTGGGCCAGGTGCTCGTAGCCGTACTCCTCGAGCTCGTCGGCGAGCTCGGGGCCGCCCGAGGTCACGACCCGGCCGCCGAACATCACGTGCACCTCGTCGGGGGTGATGTAGCGCAGGATCCGGGTGTAGTGGGTGATGATGAGCGTGCCGAGGTCCGGGCCGCGCAGGTCGTTCACGCCGTCGGCGACGACCTTCAGGGCGTCGACGTCCAGCCCCGAGTCGGTCTCGTCGAGCACGGCGATCTCGGGCTTCAGCATTGCCATCTGCAGGATCTCGAAGCGCTTCTTCTCACCGCCGGAGAAGCCCTCGTTGACCGAGCGCTGCAGGAAGGACTTGTCGACGCCGAGGTCGG
>CAZDIF010000466.1:0-2461 GCA_964505365.1 uncultured Actinomycetota bacterium | reverse complement strand
GCGTGGACATGGCGCAGATGTACCGGGCCGGCGCCGCGCATGCGTCCCTGCTGCCGTCCACGCGGCCACGGGGTAGCGTCCACCCGTTCCCCGACTTGAGGACCACCGTGTGACGCTCCGTGTGGCCGGACTCGACGGCCGGCCGATGACCGATGCGGATGCGCCCGCCATCATCTCGCTGGTCGAGGCGGCGTACCGCGAGCACCCCGGCTGCGTGCTGGACCTGCCCGGCGCGGACGCCGACCTGCCGACGCTGGCGAGCCGCCTCGCCGAGGCCGGCGGACGGGGCTGGGTCGTCGAGGACGCGGGCGAGGTCGTCGGCTGCGTCGGCCTCGTCCCGTCACGGCTGGACGGCCACCCCGCCGCCGAGCTCAAGCGCCTGTACGTCGCCCCGTCCCACCGCCAGCGCGGCATCGGCACGAACCTCGTCCGGCTGGTCGAGGAGGTCGCCTGGACCGACCACGGCGCCACCGCCGTCGAGCTGTGGACCGACACCCGCTTCACGGACGCCCACCACCTGTACGAGGCGTGCGGGTACGTGCGCCAGCCGGAGACCCGCGAGCTCCACGACCCGTCGGAGACGACCGAGTACCGGTACCTCCACGTGCTGGGCTGATTCCCTAAGCCGGATCGGCTGTCAAGACTTGGGTGTTGACGGCCGGTGCGGTCGAGGCGACTCTTGAGTTCTGGGAGGGTCGCCTCGCGTTGTCGCGCTTTGAGCGCTGACCTGATGCACGTCCCTCGAGGACCTGATGAGGGGCCCTCCCACCCTTCTTCGAGCGGCGCTGTCGTCGGACGTGCTCAGGCACGGTGTAGTGGTCGGCGATGATCTGGCGGGCTTGCTCGCGGGTGACCGGGGTGCCGTCGAGGTCGCGGATCTCGTAGGGGGTGCCGCGGGTCATCACGACCCAGGCGCGTTCGGCCAGGCGGGCAGCGACCACGGCCAGGGCCTTGGTGTGCACGGCACCCTTGGCGACCATCTGGTCGTGGTAGATCGCGGCGAGCTGGGGATCGATCTGGCGGGCGGTGTCGGCCGAGCGGGCCAGCTGGGTGCGGAGCCGTCGGTTGCCGGCCTTGGACATCGGTTGGCCCTTGCGGTCGGTCGCTCCTGTCTCGGAGGCCCTGGGTGCCAGCCCGAGGTAGCTCTTGAACGCGGCGGCGTTGGTGAACCGTGCCGGGTCGCCCATCACCGCGACCAGCATCGGGCCGCCGATGGTGGCGATGCCGGGCAGGCTGCGAGCGAGCTGGTTGGGGTCGACCTGGACGTAGGCGACCTCACGGGCGGCGGTGTGCCGGTCCCGTTCGCCCTGCAACGTCTGCACGATGCGAATCTCGGTGGCGATCTCGTCGGCCAGCACGTCGAAGCTGATCGCCGGATCGTCGCCGTAGAGCGCCAGCGCGTCGCGGGCGGCCTGCCGGAACCCGTCCGCCTTGCCGGTCGAGTCTGCGTGGTTGCGGCTGGCGCGGGCGATCAGCCCCACCAACCGGTCGCGACGCACCGCCGCCAGCCGACGAGGATCGCCGTAGCGCTCCAGCACCGCCATGTCTGCGGAGGAAAGACCCTGGGAGAGCACCGGGCCGATGGTGGGCATGGCCTGCCGGGCCAGCTCGACCAGTCGGAGCTTGTGCCGGCCGATCTCGTCGGTCAACCGCGCCGCCGCCCGCACCCGCCGGTCCAGCGCTGCAGCGGCCGGACTGTCCGGCAACGACACCGGACGCACCCCGGCCGGGTCGATCAGCGGCAACCGCGCCAGCGTGTGCGCGTCGATCGAGTTCGACTTGGCATGCCGGGACAAGAACCTCCGCAGGTCGTGCGCCTTCTGGGTCGACACCCGAACCACCGTGTGACCCCGGCGGGTGAACCAGATCGCCACCGGCAGCCACGCCGCCCCGGTCGGCTCGATCACCACCTCAAGGCGGGTGCCGGCCGGTGCCCCGACCAGCGCCGCGTCCTCAAGCGCGGTGAGCCCCTCCACGGTCGGGGCCACCCGTCGCTTGG
This sequence comes from uncultured Actinomycetota bacterium, assembly GCA_964505365.1. Lineage (GTDB taxonomy): Bacteria > Actinomycetota > Nitriliruptoria > Nitriliruptorales > Nitriliruptoraceae > CAWCLK01. Next base: position 462 of record CAZDIF010000466.1, on the reverse strand, counting down.
CGATCACCTGCAACTGCTCCTCGATCACCCGGGCCGTGTGGGCAGTGGCCACCCCCAGATCCAACCCGATGATCCGTCGTGACCCGTGCATCGTCGTCTCCTTGTCCGGCACGGCAACCACTCCGGCCGCCCCGTACGAGACGAGCGACACGCCACGGGACCCACCATCGTCATGCTGGCCGCGTCGCCGCGGCCCCCACTCATGTGCTGCAACCGGGGCCCGGCTCTCCAGGCCGTCCCCACTTCCCTCAACCGGGTCATCCGTGGCACAGCCCGGCAGGCGTTCAGAACAACGAGGCACCACTCCAGGTGGCCCTCAGACCCAGAACTCGCCTCCACCGGACCGGCCAGGATGCCAGCATGACATCCAGGGACCCCGACGTGAACAGCAACCGGAGTCCCTTACATGATCAGCTGGCGAGGTCGGTCGCCGCCAGGCGCAGGGCCCCGCTGAGGCGGCGC
>CAZDIF010000465.1:0-2466 GCA_964505365.1 uncultured Actinomycetota bacterium | reverse complement strand
CCGGTCGACCGCGACGCGATCGGAGCCCTCATGGCAGGCATCGAGCCGGACGGCCCCGTGTCGCGGGCCCGGGACGAGGAGCCGACCAGGTGACCACCGAGCACGAGACCGACCCGTCGTCGGAACGCAACTTCCTCGCGTCGCTGGTCCGCGAGGTCGTCGACGGCCAGGCCGTGGTCACCACCGTGCTGTCGGTGGTCACGGCCCTGCTGCTCGGGGCGCTGCTGCTGGTGGTGTCCGAGGACGCCACCCGCGAACCCCTCGGCTACTTCTTCTCCCGCCCCGGGGACTTCTTCTCCGCCGTCGGGACGACCGTCGGCGACGCGTACGGCGCGCTCGTCCGTGGGGCGGTGGGCAGCCCCCGCGCCCTGTCCGAGACGCTGGTCGCCGCAACGCCGCTGATCTTCACGGCCCTGGCGTTCGCCCTGCCGTTCCGGGCGCTCATCATCAACATCGGCGGGGAGGGCCAGTTCCTCGCCGGCGCGATGGTCGGCGGGCTGGTCGGCTTCGGCATCACGGGCCTGCCCCTGGTGGTGCACCTGCCGCTGGTGCTCCTGGCGGGCTTCGCCGGCGGCGCGCTGTACGGGTGGATCCCGGGGATCCTCAAGGCCCGCACGGGCGCCCACGAGGTGATCGTCACGATCATGCTCAACAACGTGGCGTTCCTGCTGCTGAACTGGCTGCTGCTCACCGCGGTGTTCCAGAGCCCCGGCCGCGCCGACGCGATCTCCAAGGCGATCGCCGAGTCCGGCCGGATGCCGGGACTGTTCGGTTCCGGCTTCCGCATCCACGCGGGCCTGCTGGTCGCCCTCGCGGCCGCGGCGGCGGCGTGGTGGCTGATCGAGCGCAGCACCTACGGGTTCGAGGTCAAGGCCGTCGGGTTCAACCCGCGGGCCGCCCAGTTCGCCGGCATGCGGCCACCCACCATGTACTGGTCGATCCTGCTGATCGCCGGGGCGATGGCGGGCCTCGGTGGGCTGACACAGCTCGCCGGCCTCCCGCCGTACCGGCTGGTCGACGGCTTCTCCGCTGGGCTCGGGTTCGACGGCATCACGGTCGCCCTGCTCGGCCGCTCCCGGCCTGTCGGCATCGTCGGTGCCGCACTGCTGTTCGGGGCGCTGATCGCCGGGGGACGCGAGATGCAGGTGGCCACGCAGACGTCGCTGGACCTCGTGACCGTCGTGCAGGCCCTGGTCGTGCTGTTCATCGCCGCGCCCGCCCTGATCCGCTCCCTGTACCGGGTCCGCACCGGGGGCCGCGGGCTCGAGGCCAGCAGGGGGTGGACCGCATGAGCTCCCTCTCGAGGCTGACGCCCGGCCGCGAACGCGCGCTCGGGATCCTGCTCCTGTCCGTGGCCGCCCTGACGCTGCTGTTCCTCATCAACGCCAGCGGCCAGCAGGCCACGTTCGTGCTGAACGACCTCACCGCCCGGCAGGTCGCCTTCGTCCCCGACCTCGTCCTCCCGGTGGCGCCGACCGTCCTCGTGCTGGCCCTGCTGGCAGCGTTCGCGGGCGGGATCCAGCTGGCCCGGGGCTTCGGCCACCGCACCATGCTGGTGGTCGGCGTGGTGCTGCTGGCGTTCGTGTTCGCGTTCCTCACGTGGGCGACGCGCGGGCAGTCGCTGAACCTGCTGTCGATCCTCCGGCTGACGATCCGCGGGGCGGTGCCGCTGACCTTCGGCGCCCTGTCGGGCGTGCTGTGCGAGCGCGCCGGCGTCATGAACATCGCGATCGAGGCGCAGTTCCTCACCGCCGCGTTCACGGGCGCACTCGTCGGTAGCGTCGCCGGGTCCACGTGGGCCGGGCTGGTCGCCGGGGCCGTCGGCGGCGCGGTGATCGGGTGGATCCTGGCCGTGATGAGCGTGAAGTACCGCACGGACCAGATCATCGTCGGCGTGGTCCTGATCGTCTTCGCCGTCGGCCTGACGTCGTTCCTCGGCTCGCAGGTGCTGACACCCAACCCGCACCTGAACTCGCCCGAGATCTTCCGACCCCTGGCCATCCCGATCCTGCACCGGCTGCCCGTCCTCGGGCCCCTGCTGTTCAACCACACGATCTTCGTGTACGGGGCGGTGGCGGCCGTCGTGGCCGTGCACTGGGGCCTGTTCCGCACCCGCTGGGGCCTGCGCCTGCGCGCGGTCGGCGAGCACCCGCGTGCCGCCGACACCGTCGGCGTCGACGTCTACCGCACCCGGTACGTCGCCGTGACGCTCGGTGGCGCCGTGGCCGGGCTGGGCGGGGCGTTCTTCACGCTCGACTCGGCGACCTCGTTCACCGAGCAGATGACCGCCGGCCTCGGCTTCATCGCCCTGGCCGCGATGATCGTCGGCCGCTGGCGCCCGTTCGGGGCGATGGGCGCCGCCCTGCTGTTCGGCTTCGCCGGGTCCCTGTCCACGGGCCTGTCGCTCGTCCGCGTGCCCGTGCCGTCGCAGTTCCTCAACATGGCCCCGTACCTCGTCACGATCGT
>CAZDIF010000464.1:0-2469 GCA_964505365.1 uncultured Actinomycetota bacterium | reverse complement strand
GGGCGAGCGCCATGCCCGAGGCGCTGCTCGACCGACTCGAGGCCCGCACCGAGCTCGTGGCCCTGGCCGACGCGCTCGCCGACCTCGGGGGCTGACTCAGGCCGCGTCGCGCCGGAGCAGCGACCAGAGGCCGGCACCGGCCGCGAGTCCCACCCAGGTGACGAGGACGACGGTGACCCGGACGCCCGACAGGGCCGGCTCGCCGAGGGCGTCGAGGAGCACGATGGCGGCGGTGCCGGGCAGGTGGTTCCCGACGGTGGCCAGCCACGCCACGCCGAAGCCCGGCAGCAGGGCCGGCAGCACCAGCCACAGCATGAACATCGTGACCAGCGTGCCCGCCGAGCTGCGCAGCGCGGCACCGAGCGCGACGGTCATCAGCGCCCCGCACGCGACCACCACCGCGATGGCGGCGAGGCTGCCGACCACGTCGCCGACCATGACCTCGGCCTGCGAGCCCATCGCGACGCCCGCAGAGACGTCGGCCCCGAGGGCCAGGACGACGCCCGCCACCGTCGCGACGCCCACCGACACGATCGACCGCGCCAGGGCGAGCACGCCGCGCCGGGGAATGGCCTGCAGCGTGGACCGGATCGTGCCGGTGGAGTACTCGGCGGTCACGGCCAGCATCACCGGGACGAAGAGGGCGAACTGGGCGAACACGATGCCGAGCTCGCCGGCCACCCACACCGGGGCGGCCGCGCCGACGTCGAGGCCGAACCCGATACCCACGAACAGCATCATCGCCGTCGCCGCCAGCAGCGACCACCAGGTGGACCGCACCGTCCAGAACCGGGTCCACTCCGCGGCGACCGCACGGCGCAGGACGGTCGTGCCGACGACCGATGCCGGGACGGTCGCGCTCGACGTGGTCATGGTGGTGGTCATCGTCGTGCCCCTTCCTCGGACCGCCGCGGGTCGTTCCCGTCGGCGATGTACTCGACGCTGTCCGCGGTCAGCTCCATGTAGACGTCCTCGAGCGACCGGACCGCCTGCCCGTCGCGGCCGGCCAGGACCTCGGCGATCGGCGCGTCCACAAGCAGCCGGCCCCGACCGATGACCAGGAGGTGGTCGGCGGTCTGCTGCATCTCGCTCATGAGGTGGCTCGAGACCAGCACGGTCCGCCCCTCCCCCGCGAGGCCCCGCAGCAGCTCGCGGATCCACCGCACGCCGTCCGGGTCCAGGCCGTTGACCGGCTCGTCGAACAGCAGGACCGCCGGGTCCCCGAGCAGGGCCCCGGCGATGCCGAGCCGCTGCCGCATGCCCAACGAGTAGCGCCCGACGCGCTGCCGGGCCACGCTGGCCAGGCCCACCTGCTCGAGCACCTCGTCCACGCGCCCGTCGCCGATGCCGTTCCCGCGGGCCAGGGCACGCAGGTGGTTGCGGGCGCTGCGACCGGGGTGCACGGCGCCGGCCTCCAGCAGCGCACCGACGTGGTGCAGCGGGGCCGGCAGGTCGCGGTAGGGGCGGCCGTTCACCCGGACCTGTCCCGCCGTGGGCCGGTCCAGCCCCACGACCATCCGCATCGTCGTCGACTTGCCGGACCCGTTGGGGCCGAGGAACCCCGTGACGCGTCCCGGCACCACCTCGGCGTCGATGCCGTCGACGGCGACCGTGCCGCCGAAGTGCTTGGTCAGTCCCTCGAGCGTGATCATGGCCCCTCCGGACGGGCTGCTGGCGAACACTCGGGACGCTACGGACGCCCCGTGTCGGGCACCGTCGGGGATCCCCCGGAGGCGTCCCGGACGGGCTCAGGGCCGTGTCCGGTGGACCGTCAGCCGGTCGTGATGCTGGGGATGACGTCACCCACAGGGATGCCGCCGCCGAGCACGGGCTCGCGCACGGCCTCGCCTGCGGCGTCGAGGTCGAGCCCCGGTACCAGGGACAGCAGGTCGAGTGCCGCGGGCAGCGCCGCCCGGGCGCCGCCGTCCAGCACCTTCACCACGACGGCCCAGCCGTCGGTCGTGGCCAGCAGCTGCACCCCGTCCGCGCCGGACTTGGCCACCAGCCCGTCGACCTGCTCCATCAGCACCGTGTCGGCCCGGCCCGGACCGGCCACCGCCCAGGCGTGTTCGCGCATCGCGGCTGTCGTCGCCCGCACGTGCTCGTCGCCCATGTGCAGCCGCCCGGCCGCCCGTGCCAGCCCCAGCAGCGGGACGGCGAACTGCGGCGCCCCGCACCCGTCGACGACGGTGGCCAGCACGGGACCGTCGACCGCCGTCTCCAGCCACTGGCGCACGGCGTCCTGCAGCGGGTGCTCGGGGTCGAGGTGGTCCGCGGTCGACCAGTCGTTCGCGCGGCACGCCAGCAGCATGGCGGCGTGCTTGCCGGAGCAGTTGTGGGCCAGCCGCGTGGGGCCGTCGCCGCGCCGTGCGTGCTCCGCGGCGGTGTCCGGGTCGGGTGGGAGCGCGGTCGGGCACTGCAGGTCGTCCTCGGTCAGGCCCCCATCGGCCAGCATCGAGGCGACGAGGT
>CAZDIF010000463.1:0-2471 GCA_964505365.1 uncultured Actinomycetota bacterium | reverse complement strand
CGCCGGCGTACTTGATGCCCTTGCCCTTGTAGGGCTCGGGCGGGCGAATCTTGCGAATGTTGGCGGCGACCTGGCCGACGAGCTGCTTGTCGATGCCGGTCACCACGACCTCGGTCTGGGTTGGCGCCTGCAGGGTGATCCCCTCGGGCGCCTCGACGACGACCGGGTGGCTGTAGCCGACCTGGACCTCGAGGTTGCTGCCCCTCTGCAGGGCGCGGTAGCCGATGCCGACCAGTTCGAGGCGCTTCTCGTAGCCGTCGGTCACGCCCTCGACCATGTTGGCGATCAGCGATCGCACGAGGCCGTGGCGGGACCGGTGGAAGCGGTCGTCGCCGAGCCGGGTCACGATGACGGCGCTGTCGTCGTCACGCGCCAGCTCGACGCCCTCGGGCATGGTCTGGGACAGCTCGCCCTTGGGGCCCTTCACGGTGACGCGGAGGCCGTCGATCGACACCTCGACGCCATCCGGGACGCGGACCGGGAGCTTTCCGATGCGGGACATGGTCAATCCTTGGAACGAGTGGGCGCGAGGCTCACCAGACGTAGGCGAGCAGCTCGCCGCCGCGGCCGTCCTTGCGGGCCTGGCGGTCGGACATCAGGCCGGCGTTGGTGGACACGATGGCCACACCGAGGCCGCCCAGCACCCGCGGGATCTCGTCGCGCTTGACGTAGACACGCAGGCCGGGCTTGCTGACGCGCTTCAGGCCGGTGATGACGCGCTCGCGGTCCGGGCTGTACTTCATCTTCACCGTGAGCGTGGGCTGGGGCTTGGTCTCCTCGACGGACCAGCCGGTGATGTAGCCCTCCTGCTCGAGGATCCGGGCGATGTTCACCTTGATCTTCGACGAGGGCATCACGGCGTCGTCGAGGTGGGCCAGCGACGCATTGCGCACGCGGGTCAGCATGTCGGCGACCGGGTCGGTCATGGTCATGGCGGTTCAACTCCTCGGGGTTGCGGGGACGCGCCCCGCACTTCCCGGTGGTGGTGGTCTGGTGTCGGGTCGTGCCCTACCAGGATGCCTTGCGGATCCCGGGCAGCTCGCCGGCGTGGGCCATCTGGCGGAAGCACACGCGGCACAGCTTGAACTTGCGGTAGACGGCACGCGGCCGGCCACAGCGCTCGCACCGCGTGTAGTTGCGGACGGCGAACTTGTTGTCGCGCCGGGCGGCGACCCTCTTGGACGTCTTGGCCATGGTCAGGCCTCCTCAGTCTTGGCGAACGGGAACCCGAACGCGTCGAGCAGTGCCTTGCCCTGCTCGTCGGTCTCGGCGGTCGTGACGATGGTCACGTCCATCCCGCGGACCGCGTCGATGTCGTCGTAGTCGATCTCGGGGAAGACCAGCTGCTCGGTGAGGCCGAACGTGTAGTTGCCGCGACCGTCGAACGACCGCGGGTTCATGCCTCGGAAGTCACGGACGCGGGGGAGCGCGATGGCCAGCAGCCGGTCGAAGAACTCCCACATCCGGTCGCCGCGCAGGGTCACCTTCACGCCGATCGCCATGCCCTCGCGCAGCTTGAAGCCGGCGATGGACTTGCGGGCACGGTTGATCCGGGGCTTCTGGCCGGTGATGGTGGTGAGGTCCTGGACGGCGCCCTCGAGCGCCTTCGCGTCGTTGATGGCCTCCCCGAGGCCGACGTTGACCACGATCTTGGTCAGCGTCGGGATCTGCATCGGGTTGGTCAGCCCCAGCTCCTGCTTCAGCTGGTCCGCGATCGACTCGCGGTACCGCGCCTTCAGGCGGGGCATCTCGGTGGTGGCAGTGCTGCTCATGGGAATGTCCTTGCCGCGACTAGAACGTGGCGTTGCAACGGCGGCACTCGCGCGCCTTGCTGCGGGGATCGCCCTCGACCGTCAGGGTGAAGCCGACTCGGGTCGGCTGGTCGCACGACGGGCACACGGGCTGGACGTTGCTGACGTGGATCGGGGCCTCGGTCTGGATGATGCCGCCCTCCATGCCGCCGCCAGCGGTCTGCTGCATGCGCTGGTGCTTGGTGGCGTAGTTGCGGCCCTCCACCAGGAGGCGGTCACGGTCGGTGTCCACCTTCAGGACACGGCCGCGCTTGCCGGCGTCCTTGCCGGCGATCACCTCGACGAGGTCGTCCTTGCGGATACGGCGCATGGTCTACAGCACCTCCGGGGCGAGCGAGACGATCTTCATGAACCGGCGGTCGCGCAGCTCGCGCGCGACGGGGCCGAAGATGCGGGTCCCGCGGGGGGAGTTGTCGGGGCGGATGATGACGCAGGCGTTCTCGTCGAACCGGATGTAGGAACCGTCGGAGCGGCGGTTCTCCTTGGAGGTCCGGACGACCACGCAGCGCACGACCTCGCCCTTCTTGACGTTCGAGGACGGGATGGCGTTCTTCACGGTGCCGACGAACACGTCGCCGACGGAGGCGTACCGGCGGCCGGATCCCCCGAGCACGCGGATGCACAGCACCTCGCGGGCGCCGGAGTTGTCGGCGACCTTGA
>CAZDIF010000462.1:0-2474 GCA_964505365.1 uncultured Actinomycetota bacterium | reverse complement strand
GGCGGAGCGTGCGCGGGCCACCACCTGGTCGATGTCGACCTCGGCATCGGCACGCAGTCGTGTGGTGACGTGCAACCCTGCGCAGGCAGGCATGACCTCCAGCCAGTCATCGAACCGGTCGCTGAGCAGGGCGATCGCAGCATCGCGGCGGGTGCGGTAGGTCCGGGTCGCACGGCGGACGTGGCGTGCGAGCTCGCCGGTGTCGATGAACCGCGCCAGTGCTCGTTGCTTTGCCGGATCCCCATGGCTGTCGGTGAGGGCCTTGGCCGCGCGTAGCGGGGCGCGCAGCGACGCAGGGGACACGAGGAACCCGAGGCGCAGCGACGGCAGCATGGTCTTGGAGAACGACCCGACGTAGATGACGCGCCCGTCGGGATCCAGGTGCTGCAGGGGCTCCAGTGGCCGGTCCTCGAACCGGAACTCGCTGTCGTAGTCGTCCTCCACCACCACGGCGTCGTGGTTGGAAGCCCACGCGAGCAGTGCGCTCCGCCGGCCGAGTGACATTGGGACGCCCAGAGGAAACTGGTGGGAAGGGGTGACGTAGACCAGGCGTGCGGAGCTGGGGAGGGCCTCGACGTCGAGGCCTTCCTCGTCGACTGGGACGCCGACCACCTGGGCGCCGAGTGACTGGAAGAGCTTGCGTGCCGGCGGGTAGCCCGGCTCCTCCATCGCGACACAGGCGCCGGGCTCGATCAGGATTCGTCCGACGAGGTCGAGGGCCTGCTGGGCCCCGTGGGTGATGATGACGTCATCGGGGTCGGCGTGCACGGACCGTGACACCCCAATGTGTCGGGCGATCGCCTCCCTGGCCGCGGCGGAGCCCTCCGCTGGGGCGTAGCTGCCCGATCGCATGGCGGCCGAGCGGAGTTCCCTGCCGACCAGGCGTCGCCATGTGTCGAGCGGGAACAGGTTCGCGTCCGGTACTCCGACACTGAAGTCGAATTCGATGTCGTCTGTCGTGGTCGCTGGCGGGGCGGTCATGGACTGCCACAGTGGCCGTGCGACCACGGTGCCGGAGGGTGCGTGGCGGGGACGGACGGAGGGCAGTCGCTGGTGCGCCACGAACGTGCCGGAGCCGACGTGCGACGTCAGGAAGCCCTCGGCGGTGAGGCGCTCGTAGGCGGAGGTGACGGTGCTGCGAGCGACGCCGAGGCGGTCCGCGAGATGGCGCGTGGACGGCAGGCGGTTCCCCGGACGGAGCCGCCCGTCCAGCACGGCATCGAGGATCCCGGTGTAGATCCTCGACGTGAGCCGAACGCCGTCCCCGAGGTCGATGTGGAGATCCATGCCGGCATCGTATGGAGCCAACAATTGGTCTGGTGATCTTTCAGAGAAATGGCCTTCACACCCGTCCAGCAGGTCGCGTAGCGTCCTGGAGGACGGGCACGGAGAGGAGAACACGGTGGCACGTCGCGCAATCGGCATCCTGGTCTGGGACGGGTTCCTCACGAGCGAGGTGACCGCACCGGTCGAAGTTCTCGGGGCGGCCCGGCATCAGGGTGCCCTGCCAGACACCGACGTCCTCCTGGTCTCCGCAACTGATGACGAAGTGACCAGTCACGAGGGCCTGCGTGTGCGCGCGGACACGACGGTCAGCGAGTGTCCCGACCTCGACGTGCTGATCGTTCCCAGCTCAGCGGACATGGCACCGATCCTGGCCGACGAGCAGGTCGTGGCATTCGTCGCCGCGCAAGGGCGCACCGTTGGCGCGCTCGCCAGCCACTGTGGCGGTGCCTTCCTGCTCGGCGCCGCCGGACTGCTGGACGACAGGCGGGCGACCACCTACCCGGGTGGAGAGCAAGAGTTGCGTGCGACGACCCCGGCCGCTGTCATCGTCGATGACGACGTGGTCCAGGATGGGAACCTGATCACCTCCAGCGGTGCCGCAGTCAGCTACCGGGCGGCACTCCTGCTGCTCGAGGAACTCACCGACGCCACGGTCTCTCAGGCGGTCGCCGGCGACCTCTACCTCGATCGCCTTGTCGCGACGGGGACTCGTGGATGAGGGCCGGACCCGCGCTCGGGCTCCCGCCAGCCGCCGACGGCCCCAGCGCGCCGACAGCACGCGGCGGCGCACTCGTCCACGACCGCGCGGCGTTCGCACCGTCCGACTGGGCCCAGTTTGTCCTCGTCGCGGTCATCTGGGGTTCCTCGTTCCTGCTGATCAAGGTCGGGCTCAACAGTTTCGACCCCGGGTTCATCACCTGGGCACGTGTGGCGCTGGGTGCCACGGCGCTGTTGATCCTGCCTCGGTCCCGAGTCCGGATCGATCCGGCCGACCGTAGGCGGATGATGTGGCTCTCGATCTTGTGGGTCGCCATCCCATTCACGCTGTTCCCGATCGCAGAACGCGTCCTCAGCTCGGCCGTGACGGGCCTGCTCACCGGCGCGACGCCGTTGTTCACTGGTGTCATCGGCGGGCTGCTGTTCGACCGCATGCCCCGCGGACCGCAGCGAGCCGGGATCGCGGTCGG
>CAZDIF010000461.1:0-2476 GCA_964505365.1 uncultured Actinomycetota bacterium | reverse complement strand
GCCGTCGCCCCGCGCGTGTCGGTCGTCGTCAAGATCGACCACCGGCCCGGCGTCGACGACGCGCTCGAGCACAAGAACACCCGCATCGCCTCGATCCCCGAGTGATCAGCGGGGGCGCAGCACCTCGCGCCGCGACGTGAGCCATGCACCCAGCACGACCAGCGCCGTGCCGACCAGCGCGAACGGCGACAGGCGCTCGTGCAGGAACGTGACGCCCAGCGCGATCGCCACGATCGGGGTGGCGTAGGTCACCAGCGACCCGCGGGCGCTGCCGACGCGGCCCAGCAGCGTCGTCGTCGCCACGAACGCCAGGCCCGTGCCCAGCGTCCCGAGCGGCAGCATCGCCAGCGCCGGTCCCCACGCGAAGGTCGACTGGCCGAGGCCGACGATCGCGAACGGCAGCGTCAGGACCACCGCGACCAGCTGGGCCCGCAGGATCACCGGCAGGGCCCCGTGGCGCTGCTGCAGCGGGACGGCGAGGTTGGTCGCCAGCCCGTACAGCACCACGGCCGTCAGCACGAGCACGGTGCCGAGCATCGTCGAGCTGGACGCGCGGATCTCGGGCAGGGAGATCAGGACGATCCCGCCGAAGCCGACGAGCAGGCCGACGATCTGGATGCGGCCCGGCAGCCGACGGAGCAGGAACGTCGCCCAGATCGCGCTGGTCAGGGGCATGCCGGCGTTGAGCATGCCGGCCAGTGCCGAGTCGACCCACTGCTGCGCGATCGGGAACAGCGTCAGCGGCACGCCCATCCAGACGACGCCGAGCAGGGCGGCCCGGGGCCAGTCCTCGCGTGGCAGGGGACGACGGGCCCGCGGGACCATGGCCAGGGCGGCGGCGCCGAGCCCGATGCGCGCCGTGGTGATGACGCCCGGCGCGAAGGCCTCGAGGCCGATCTCCATCCAGAAGAACGACGACCCCCACACGAGCGCGGCGAAGACGAACAGCGCCCACTCGCGCCCACCGAAGGCGTCCGACGACAGCCCCTCGGACGTCTCGACGAGGCGTCGGCGAGTGGCAGTCGGCGTGTGCGCAGGATCGGTGTGCAGGCTCATGGGGATCGACGGTACGCCGGCGTGGGCGCGCGGCCCCGGTCCAGTCCGGCGGACGGTGGTCGCCTTGGCGTCGGCCGCCGCGACGCGAGTAGCCTCCTGCCGTCCGCCTGCCCGCCGCGACCCGAGGAGGCCCCGTGCGCATCCGTACCCTGCTGGCCTTCACGTTCGGTGCGGCGACCGGCGCCGGCATGGTGTGGCTCGGGGACCCCGACCACGGTGCCGAGCGCCGTCGAGAGGCCCGCCGGTGGGCCTACGCCCAGGGGCGTGCCCAGGTGCGAACGGCGGCGACCCGGGCCCTGCAGTCCGCCCGCGCGGCGGGGCAGGCCGCGGCCGAGGGGTTCCGGGAGACCAGGTCGGCCTGACGCCGGCGGTCTGCGCCCTGGCCGTCCGACCGGTGGCCGGACGTCGTGGCCGTCCGGCCGAGACTGGGGGTGGCGCCCGACCCCACGGACGTCGATACTGCTTGCAGTAGTTAGCGCCCTGCAAGCACCGTCTTGCCTCCTCTCGGCGCACCTCTCCCACGTCTCCCACTCCCAGGTTCTCCCATGCCTTTTCGCCCCCGTCGTTCCCGTGTGCTCATGGTCGGTGTGACCGGCCTCGCGACCTCCGCGGCGCTCGCCGCGACCGGCCTGCCCGTCGACCCTGAGCCCCAGCCCGCCCCCGACATGGACACCGCCGCCGTCGTGGCACCCGCCATGACGCCGCTTGCCGAGCGGATCGAGCAGGACGGCGCGATCGCGGCCGCCCTGCACGGTGAGGTCGAGACCGCCCCCGAGCCGATCGAGGCGCAGTCGGCGGCCGAGTCCGTCGAGCCCGCCCCGGAGCCCGAGCCCGCCCAGCCCGCCCGCACCGTCTGGGACGACCTCGCCGACTGCGAGGCCGGCGAGTGGACCGCCGACGGCGGCTTCGTCGAGGGGTCGGCGAACTGGAGCGCGACCGCCGGACTGTTCGAGGGTGGCCTGCAGTTTCACCCCGGCACGTGGGACGGATTCCGCGACGCCGACATGCCGGCCGCCGCGTACGACGCCACCCGTGAGCAGCAGATCCAGGTCGCCGAGCGCGTCCTCGACGCCCAGGGCTGGAAGGCCTGGCCGGTCTGCAGCCGCAAGCTCGGCCTCCGCTGACACGACCTCACACCTGGTCGAACCCGCCCGGCCCCAGCGGTTCGGCCAGCGGCGCCCCGTCACCTCGCGTGGCGGGGCGCCTTCCTGTCGGGGGCGGGCGAGTACGGTCCGGGGCCGAGTCGAGTGTGAGGACGTCCCCGTGGACCTGTCCCTGTCCCCGCGTGCCGACGAGCTGCGCCAGTCGCTGCTCGAGTTCATGGACCAGCACGTCTACCCGAACGAGCAGCGCTACCACGACGAGGTCGCCGCGGCCGACGACCGCCACGTCCGGCCGCCGGTGCTGCAGGAGCTCAAGG
>CAZDIF010000460.1:0-2482 GCA_964505365.1 uncultured Actinomycetota bacterium | reverse complement strand
CGGCCAGCCCGACGCCGACGAGCAGGGTCACGACGACGGTGGCCGGCTGCTGCTCCTGCGAGCGCTCGGTCGTGTCGAGCATCCAGGTGGAGAACGTCGTCAGCGCGTCGACGAACCCGACCCCGACGACCGTCAGCACGGCACTCTCGACCCCGAACCCACCGACCAGGCCGACCAACAGGCCCAGGACGAACGCACCGGCGAGGTTGACCACGGCCGTCCCCCGCCGCACGCCGAGGCGGGCAGCGACCTCCGCCCGGGCGAGCGCGCCGACGCCGCCCAGCACGATGGCGAGCACAGCAGTCACGCCTCCCCCACCTGTGTGGCCGCCCCATGGCCACCCGTGCCCTGGCGGAGCCCGAGCCGGGCGAGGGTAATCCCACCACCGATCACCGCGACGGCATAGGCCAGCAGCAGGACGGGCCGCCCACCGAGGGCCACCAGGTCCACCGCCATCGCGGAGAAGGTGGTGAACGAGCCCAGCAGGCCCGTGCCGAGAAATGCGCGCAGGCGAGGCGTCGCGTCCGGCACCCCACCGGCCAGCCGCGCCAGCAAGTAGGAACCCAGCAGGTTGACCACCAGCGTGCCGAGCGGGGCCGTGCGCACATCCACGACGGACACGACCGCCAGCCGCAGCAGGGTGCCAAGCACACCTCCGGCCAGGACGGCGAGCCGGATCTGTGCAGTCACGAGAACCCTCGAGAACGGCGGCCTGGACGGCGGGGGACGGCGACGACGCCGTGCCCGGTGCTGCTCCCGCACGGTAGACGAGCACTACCGTCCCGGGCCGGCGGAAGGCGACGACAGGTGGTGCGCCACGACCAGGAGGCCTCTCGGCCATTTACCCGGCTGCCACTCGCGTGGCGCCGTCGACTGGGCGTGTTCGTCGGCAGCATCGCCGGGACCGGCCTGCGGGTCTCCGTCGGGCTGCTGCCCCACCCGCCGGCCGGCTGGCCGTGGGGCACCTTCGTCGCCAATGTCACCGGCGCACTCGTGCTCGGCTACCTGCTGACGCGCCTGGGAGCCGCAGCGTCGCCGACCTCGCTGACCGTGCCCGTGCTGTGCACCGGGCTGTTGGGCAGTTACACGACGTTCTCGACGCTCGCCGTTGAGACCCGGTGGCTGCTGATCGCCGGGCGGCCAGCACTGGCTGCCGGGTACGCGGTGGCCAGCGTGCTGCTCGGCTACGCAGCCGCGGTCGCGGGCGTGCGACTCGCCGAGGTCCGCGGATGACGCTGCTGGGGGTGCTGCTGGCGGGTGGGATGGGTGGTCTCGCCCGCTACCAGGTTGCTGGCCTCGTCCACCGGCGAACGGGGTCGGCACGCCCCTGGGGTACCGCGACGGTCAACCTGGTGGGTGCACTCGCGCTGGGCCTGCTGGTGGGCCTGCAGTCCGCCGGGCGGGTCACCGACGGGCTGGTGGCCGTGGTGGGCACCGGGTTCCTGGGCGGGTTCACCACCTTCTCGACCTGGATGGTCGAGTCCGTCCACCTGTCCGAAGAGGCCGGCCCGGCGGGGCTGCGCGCTGGCGCGATCAACCTCGTCGGGATGCTCCTGCTGGGCGTGCTGGCCGCCGCCGTCGGACATCTGCTGGCATCCTGAAGGCCGCGGAGGAGACGTCATGGACGAGACCACGAACGGCCGGCTGCTGAGGATCTTCGTGGGTGAGGACGACGAGCACGACGGCCATCCCCTCTACGAGGCGATCGTGCAGCTGCTCCGCCGGGAGGGGCTCGCCGGCGCCACTGTGTTCCGTGGGGTCATGGGGTTTGGCCGGTCCAGCGTCCTGCACACGGCCAAGGTCATGCGCCTGTCGGAGGACTTGCCCATCGTGATCGAGTGCGTGGACCGCGCCGACGAGATCGAGCGGGTGCTGCCGGCCCTCGACGAGCTGGTCACCGAGGGCCTGGTCACCGTCGAGCCAACCCGCGTGTACCTGCACCGCGGCCGGGAGGCCTGACGAGCCGGACGCCTACCCGCCGTAGAGGGCGTCGATCGTGTCGGAGTACTTGGTGTGGATGACGTTGCGCTTGAGCTTCATCGTGGGCGTCATCTCCTCCGATTCGGGCGTCCACTCGTTCGGCAGGATCGTGTACTGCTTGACCTGCTCGACGCGGGCGAGGTGCTCGTTGCCGGCCTGGATGGCGCGGTCGACCTCGGCGCGGACGCGGTCGTCGTCCACGGCCTGGGCCACGGACTCGAACGGGATGCCGTACTTCTCGCACCAGCCCGGCAGGACCTCGGCGTCGAGGACGACCAGCGCGCCGATGAATGGGCGGTCGTCACCGACGGCGCAGACCTGGGCGATGAGGTCGGACTCGCCCTTGATCGACTCCTCGATGTTGTTCGGCGACAGGTTCTTGCCGCCGGCCGTGATGATCAACTCCTTCTTGCGGCCGATGATCCTGAGGAACCCGTCGGCGTCCAGCTCGCCGAGGTCGCCGGTGTGCAGCCAGCCGTCCTCGTCGATCGTCTCGGCGGTC
>CAZDIF010000459.1:0-2492 GCA_964505365.1 uncultured Actinomycetota bacterium | reverse complement strand
CACAGCTGGCACCGGGGTCGTCCCTGCTCGACGACCTCCTCGGCGTGGGCGGCCAGCCGGCGGGCCTGGTCCTGGTCGAGCGAGAAGCGGACCAGGTCGCCCTCGTCCTCCTCCTCGGCCACGAGCTCGTGGACCTCGATCACGATGCGCCCGCGCTCCGGGTCGACGCCGGCGCCGATCTGCCCGGCCCGCCAGCGCGCCTCGACCGGGTCGCGCAGTGCCATGGCCCGCCGGTCCCAGTCGGTGGCGGGCTCGTCCTCGACGCGTGCCAGCAGCTGGGTCAGCAGCTCAGCGAGCCCCTCGACCTGGGCCTTCTCGACCAGCACGGTGACGCGCTGGTGGTCGTCCTCGACCTGCAGGTAGAAGGTCCGGTCGCCCGGCTCGCCGACGTAGTCGGCCGTCGCGTGGTGGGGGGCGTCCAGCTCGATGAGGTCGGCCATCAGGATCCCCTCGTGTGCGCGGTGTCGTTGAGGCCGGCGACGACGGGCGGGGCACCGTCGGCCAGCACCAGCGTGGTGATCGACGCCGGCTGGACATGGATGCGCTGGAACGTGTCCAGCGGCATGCCGAGGAAGTGGGCGACTGCGGCCTTGATGATGTCCGCGTGCGAGACCGCGACGATCGTGTCCTTGCGGTGCTCGGCCACCAGGGCCTCGACCTGCTCGACCGCCCGCGACTGCGCCCCCCGGATCGACTCGCCACCGGGGAAGGTGAACCGCGACGGGGTGTGCTGGATGACCTGCCAGTCCTTGCGGCGTCGCAGCGTGCCGAGCGGCCGATCGGTCCACTCGCCGTAGTCGACCTCGCCGATCCCGCGGCGGGTGCGCACGCGCAGGCCGCATGCCGACGCGATCGCCTTGGCGGTCTCCTGCGTGCGCTCCAGGGGCGACGCGTACACGGCCGCCACCTCGTGGTCCGCGAGGCGCTTCGCCACGGCCTGGGCCTGGGCGCGGCCGCCGTCGTCCAGGTGCACGCCCGGGGTCCAGCCCCCCAGCCGCTTGCCGGTGGAGGCGGTCGTCGCGTGGCGGACGAGCAGGACCGTCGCCATCAGTAGGACCTGCCGAACGTCACCCGTTTGCCGTAGGCGGCCGGGTCGCCACACCGCACGCACGTGCCCTCGGCGTCCTCGCCGTCGACCATGATCGCGCGCGGGGTGGCGGCGGTCTCGGCCTTGATGTCGTCCTCGCACTCGAGCCGGCCGCAGTGCAGCACCTCGGCGAAGCCGGTGCGCACCCGCTCGACGAAGGCGTCCCAGTCGTCGACGACGTCGGTGTGGTCGTCGCGGAACGCCTGGGCCCGGGCCAGCAGCAGCTCGTGGTAGTCGTCGAGCCGCTGCGTCATCGTCGCGACGAGGTCGTCGAAGGCGACGGTCTCCTTGGCGACACGGCCCTTCTCGTCGCGCTCGCCGACGCGGGCGCCGAGCAGGACGTGGCCGCCCTCGAGGTCGCGTGGGCCCAGCTCGGCGCGGAACGGGATGCCGCGCAGCTCGGCGTCGCTCATGCGGAAGCCCGGCGACTGGTCGCGGTCGTCGACCTCGACCCGGACGCCGACGTGGCGCAGCTGCTCGGCCAGTTCCTCGGCCTTGGCCCGGGTCTGCTCGCCCTGCTCGTCGCGGCCGATCGGGATGATGACGACCTGGGTGGGCGCCAGCCGCGGCGGCAGCACGAGGCCCTGGTCGTCGCCGTGGGTGAGGATCACCGCCCCGATCATCCGGGTCGACATCCCCCACGAGGTCGTGTGGCACAGCTGCTGCTCGTTGTCGCGGTCCTGGAACCGGATGTCGAAGGCCTCGGCGAAGTTGGTGCCGAGGTAGTGGGACGTGCCCGACTGCAGCGCCTTGCCGTCGCGCATCATCCCTTCGATGGTGTAGGTCTGCACCGCTCCGGCGAAGCGTTCCCCTGCCGTCTTCTCACCGGCCAGCATGGGGATGGCGCACACGTTGCGGGCGAACTCGTCGTAGACCCGCCACATCCGCAGGGTCTCCTCGACCGCCTCCTCCTGGGTGGCGTGGGCGGTGTGGCCCTCCTGCCACAGGAACTCGGTGGTGCGCAGGAAGACACGCGGGCGCAGTTCCCAGCGGACCACGTTCGCCCACTGGTTGATCAGCACGGGCAGGTCCCGGTACGAGCTGATCCACTTGCTGTACATCTCTCCGATGACGGTCTCGGAGGTGGGGCGCACGACCAGGGGCTCCGCCAGTTCCTCGCCGCCAGCGTGGGTGACCACCGCCAGCTCGGGCGAGAACCCCTCGACGTGGTCGGCCTCGCGTTCGAGGTACGACATGGGGATGAACAGCGGGAAGTACGCGTTGACGTGCCCCGTGTCCTTGAACCGCTGGTCGAGCTGGGCCTGCAGCAGCTCCCAGACACGCCAACCGTAGGGGCGGATGACCATCGAGCCCTTGGACGGGCCACGGTCGGCGAGCTTGGCCTTGAAGACCAGTTCGTTGTACCAGGCGGACACGTCCTCGGACATCGGGGTGACGCCGAGCT
>CAZDIF010000458.1:0-2501 GCA_964505365.1 uncultured Actinomycetota bacterium | reverse complement strand
TGGCGTCGGCGAGCCCGCCGGTGGGCAGCTCGAGGCACAGCACCACGAACCCCTGTGCGGCGGCCGCGACACCGATCGTGGTCAGCGAGAACCCGCGCTCGATGATGACGAGGATCAGCACGGGGATCAGCAGCCCGGTCGGCAGCCATCGCAGCCCACGGAGGACGAGGAAGCGCCGGCGGACGGTGCGGGCGTCGGCGACGCTCACAGCGACGGGTCCGGGTGGGGGAACGACGTGTACAGGATCGTGATCCGCTCGGCGGCGGGGTGGTCGTGGTCCTGGTCGCGGCGGTAGCGGTCGAGGATGGCGTGGACCTCCTCGTTCAGCGCCCGCAGCCTGGCCGGGGTGAGGTGGAGGGCGAGGTCGCTCATGTCGCTGGCCCCGAGCCACTCCTCGTCCCAGTCGTCGCGGGCCGCGAGCGCGTCGTCGATCCAGCGGGCGTGCAGCCGGGCCATCTGGCCGAGCAGCAGCGTGTCCGCGGCCCAGTCGTCGGGGTCGTCGCGGAACTGCCTCGACGACCACGAGGTGGTGTCGTGGGCCGTGCGCCAGTAGCGGTCGCGGGCGGTGGAGTGGACCGGGTCGTCCTCGATCAGGCCCACCTCGGCCAGCTGGCGGAGGTGGTAGCTGGTCTGGCCGCTGTTGGTGTCGAGCCGGCGCGCGAGCTCGGTCGCGGTGGCCGGCCCGAACAGCCGCAGGGCGCCGAGCAGCCGCCACCGCAGCGGGTGGGCCAGCGCGTGCAGCCGCTCGCTGTCCAGGACCACGCGGTCGTCGGGCGTGGGGGCGTTCTCGTCGGTGCTCATGGACCGCACAGTAATTCTGCAAATAAATTTTGCAAAGAGACTGTGCGATCGGTGCGCGGTGCCGGCGTGCCTGCGGTGAGCCTCACATCTGAGACCCATCGCAGGCACTCCCGCTGGGAAGGCCGCGGGTGCGGGCCGCGTTGGAGGCAGCGAGCCGCCCCGACCAGGAGCTTCCCGATGGACCTCGACGCCGCCCTCGACTTCGTTCGCGCCCGCTCGAAGGGGGTGCTGCTGACGATCCGTGAGAACGGCCGGCCGCAGGCCTCGAACATCATGTACGGGGTGGGTGACGACGACGTGGCGCGGATCTCGGTGACCGACAGCCGGGCCAAGACCGCCAACCTGCAGCGCGACCCGCGGGCCAGCCTGCACGTCACCACCGACGACTTCTGGCAGTACGTGGTGCTGGAGGCGGACGCGGAGCTGACCCCACTGACCACGTCACCGGGCGACGACACCGGCATGGAGCTGCGCGAGCTCTACCGGACGATCCGCGGCGAGGACCACCCGGACTGGGACGAGTACGACGAGGCGATGGTCGACCAGCGCCGGCTGGTGCTGCGCCTGCACCCGACGAGGGCCTACGGGCAGATCCGGTAGATCACGAGGTGGCCAGGCGTTCGGCCAGGCGTGCGTAGCGATCCAGGACCGGACGGATGACGCTGAGGGGTTCGGACGGCAGCAGGACGCTGGCGTGGTCGACGCCGAGCTCCGCCAGTCGCTGCCACTTGTCGGCGTCCACCTCCGTGTCGCACAGGTGGACGGACGGGTTGCCCGGGCGACCGGCGTCAGCCCACGCCTTGCGGAGCCGCCTCAGACCGTCGCCGATGCCGTCGTCGCCGAGTGGCATCCACCCGTCGAAGACGGCGACGAGATCGTCGAGAGTGCGTGGCCCCAGTCCGGCACCCAGCAGGATCGGGGGATGCGGCTGCTGGTGCGGTTTCGGCCACGACCACGACGGCCCGAACCTCACGTGCTCTCCCTGGAAGCTGGCGGTTTCTTCAGTCCACAGGGCACGCACGGCGGCGACCTTCTCACGGACGACCTCTCGCCGTTGGTTCCAGGCGACGCCGTGGTTGACCGACTCCGGCGCGTTCCACCCGTAGCCGACCCCGAGCGTGAACCGCCCACCTGACAGCAGGTCGAGGCTGGCGGCCTCCTTGGCCAGGATGATCGGATCGCGCTGGGCGACCAGACACACGCTGGTTCCGAGCCGAAGGTCGCGGGTTGCCGACGCCGCTGCCGTCAGCGCGACGAACGGGTCCAGCAACCGGCGGTACTCCTCCGGCAGACCCCCCGGATACGGAGCATGGTCCACCGGCATGTGCGTGTGCTCCAGCACGAACAGGGAGGCCAGGCCGCGGGTCTCGACCGCGGCGGCGAGATCGTCGGGCCGGGCTGATCGATCCGTCGGGGAGAAGGCCACCCCCAACCGCATGTGGACCCCTGACGGCAACCATGCGTCACGGCTGCCGCGTTCAACTCTAGGACGAGCCACCCCGTACGGCGACCGCCCACCTTCTTACTAGCGTGAGACGCCCCGTCTCCTCGAGGTTGCCCGTGGCACGTCTCGACCGTCGCTTCCAGCTGATCGACGCCCTCAACCGCGCCCTTGGTGGCGGGCTGGTCGCCGACGACATGGAGGCGATCCGGGCGCGGCGGCGGTCGCACATCCCGCACGTGTCCGTCCCGCTCGTCGG
>CAZDIF010000457.1:0-2501 GCA_964505365.1 uncultured Actinomycetota bacterium | reverse complement strand
GCGACACCGTGGACGTCCACGCGGTCATGCGGACACCGACCGAGGCGATGGCGGATGCCTTCCACGATCCGGACGGGCGGATCCACGGGGCCTACGGCGCTCTGGACGACACGGCGGCCGCCGTGGTGCTCGACGCAAACCTTCGGGTGGCAGCCACCTCGCCGATCCACGACCCGGACACGACAGTGAAGGCCATCCTCGACGCCCTCCCCACCACACCCGACGACGGCGGCGCCGTCGCGCCGCACCTCGCCCCCGTGCTGTTCGTGCCCGACGCCATCACGACGCCGTTGCGCGACGAGCTCGTGGAGCGATGGCACACCGAGGGGTCGGTCGAGACGGGCGTGGAGACGGTGGTCGAGGACCAGCGCGCCGAGGTCACCGACGTGCGGCGCAAACGCCGTCGCGACCACACCGTCACCGACCCGCAGCTGCTCCGCCGGCTGACCCAGCACGTCGGGGCGCGCGTGTTCCCCGAGCTGCAGAAGGCGTTCGCCTTCGCGGCCGGCGGGTTCGAGGGGTTCAAGATCGGGTGCTACACGGCCGGGGACCGTGGGCACTTCGAGGCACACCGCGACAACCTCAGTGCCGGGACCGCCCACCGCCGGTTCGGGCTCACACTCAACCTCAACGATGACTACGCCGGCGGCGAGCTGCGCTTCCCCGAGTACGGGCCCACCCGCTACCGCCCGGCCGCCGGGGAGGCACTCCTGTTCTCCGGCTCCCACCTCCACGAGGTCCTGCCGGTCGAACGCGGCCGACGGTTCGTCCTGCTGTCGTTCGTCCTCGCCCGGAGGGGCACGTAGCCCACACCCGCCGGGTGTTCGGTGGTTAGCATGGCGTCATGGACGCCAAGAAGTCCTCCGTGGGGCCCGGGGGCGACCAGCCGGTGGACGCCGTGAGCACCACGCGGGCGCTGCCGCCGCTCGCGACGCGTGGGCTCGTCCGCTGGTTCGGCGACGACCCGGCGGTCGACGGGTTGGACCTCTCCGTACGGGCCGGCGAGATCCATGCCGTGGTCGGGTTGAACGGGGCGGGCAAGACCACGCTCATGCGGCTGCTGCTCGGGATGCTCCGCCCGGATGCCGGGCAGGCGTTGGTGCTCGGATCCGTCGCGACGGAGATGGCGCCGGAGCTGTGGCGACACGTCGGGCACCTCATCGAGACACCGTTCGCCTACCCCGAGCTCACCGTTCGGGAGAACGTCACCGCCGCCGGTCTGCTCCATGGCCTCGACCGTCGGGAACTGCCCCGGACCGTCGACTCGGCGATCGACCGGTTCGAGCTGACCCGGTGGGCCGATCGACGCGCGCGCCACCTCTCCCTCGGCAACCGCCAGCGGCTCGGGCTGGCGTCGGCGCTGCTGCACGCGCCGGCGGTGCTCGTACTCGACGAGCCTGCCAACGCCCTGGACCCCGCTGGTGTCGTGTTCATTCGGGACCTGCTGGCGGCCAGCAAGGAGCAGGGGACGGCCGTCCTCGTGTCGAGCCACCACCTCGACCAGCTGGCACGGGTCGCGGACCGGATCACCGTCCTCCACCGAGGACGAAAGGTCGGGACGCTGGACCCGGCCGGCATGGACCTCGAGCGACGCTTCTTCGACCTCGTCCACGAGGCCGACCTCGCGGGGCAGGAGCGCACGGGATGAGGGCGGCGATCCTGGTGGAGTGGTGGAAGCTGAAGCGGTCCCCGGTCACGTTGACGGCCACGGCGCTCATGGTCGTCGTCCTGCCGGCCCTGGGCCTCGGGTTCCATGCGGTCGCCACCCAGGGCGGCAGCGGTGCGCTGGCACTGAAAGCCAGCGCGATGCTGGTGGACGACGGCTGGGCGGGCTACCTCCGGCTCGTGGACCAGATCGCGGCGCCGGCGATGCTGGTGGGCGCGGGTGTCGTGGTGGCGTGGATGTTCGGCCGGGAGCACGCGGACCGCACCTTCGCCGCCCTGTTCGCGCTCCCGGTGTCGCGGGCCAGGGTGGCCGTCGCGAAGTTCCTCGTCCTGGCCGCGTGGGCCCTCGTGCTGTCCGTGCTGGTGACGGTCGTCGCCACGGTCGTCGGTCTCATCGTGGGTGTGGGCGCGTTCGACCTGGCGGCACATGGCCCGGAGGTGGTCCGCCTGTTCGCCGTCGCGCTGTCCACCACCGGCCTGGCGCTGACCATCGGCTGGGTCGCCAGCGCCGGACGGGGCTACCTGCCGGCGTTCGGCGCTCTGGTGCTGATCCTGGTCGCCGCCCAGGTCTCCGTGCTCTTCGGCACGGGTGGGTGGTTCCCCTTCGCCGTCCCCGGGCTGGTCGCCGTCGCCGGCGCCGAGGGCATCCCTCCCCTCGCCGCAGTGCAGGTCGCGCTCGTCCCGGTCACCGTGGCACTGGGCATGTGGGCCACCGTGCGGTGGTGGCAGCGAGCCGAGGTCGTCTGAGAGCGGTCGGGGCCGTCAGTCCTGCGGGCCGCAGGCCAGGGCGAGGCTCGGCCAGGGGTTGACGGCGACGTCGTCGACGTACCAGCCGA
>CAZDIF010000456.1:0-2502 GCA_964505365.1 uncultured Actinomycetota bacterium | reverse complement strand
CCGCCGAGGAGGCCGA
Organism: uncultured Actinomycetota bacterium; assembly: GCA_964505365.1. GTDB lineage: Bacteria > Actinomycetota > Nitriliruptoria > Nitriliruptorales > Nitriliruptoraceae > CAWCLK01. The sequence continues at coordinate 2,486 of CAZDIF010000456.1, read as the reverse complement.
GGCCGCCGTCTACGAGGCCTACCTGCCCGCCCAGCTGTCGGACGACGAGCTGGCCGGGATCGTCGACCAGGTCATCGCCGACGAGCAGGCCAGTGGCATGTCGGACATGGGCCGCGTGATGAAGGCCGTCATGCCGCAGGTGGCCGGCCGGGCCGACGGGTCGCGCGTCTCGGCGATGGTCAAGGACCGCCTCGGCTGACTCATACCGGGTAGTCGAAGACGGTCGCGAAGCCGCACCGGCCCCGCACCTCCCACGACTGCAGCGGGTCGTCGACACGGGCGAGGTCCGCGACGATCTCGCGCCCCGGGTGGTCGTGACCGGGGATGGCGCACGAGACGGCCTCCGTGTGGGGCACGGACTCGCGCGTTCGTACCGTGATGTACGGGTCCACCTCGATCGACTGGGCGTCCGGCGTGTGGTCGAGGTCGATGCGGGCCCGGCGGATGCCGAGGACCTCGTCGATCGCCGCCGAGATGTGCAGCCCGTGCAGCCAGAGGTCGGCCAGCGCGTCGTGCTGCGCCTCGCTGCAGCGGTCGTCGAGGTAGAGCACGATCCGCCACGGCTGTCCCGGCTCGTCATCGTCGTAGTGGCCCGCGAGGACGATCGCACGGTCGGACACGTCGACGTCATCGACACGCCCGTCCTCGACGAACCACGACACGACGAAGTCGCAGAACCCGTACGTGGACCGCCCCCCGGGGCGGTCACCCTGCGGCCGGCAGGGGCAGATCGCCTCGCAGTTGCACGACTCGTAGTAGGTGCCCCGCGCGTGCCAGTTGGTCATGGCCGGGTCCTCGTCAGGCCGACGGCCAGCTCGGGCACCGCGAGCACGGCGACGGCCGTCACCGCGCTGGTCACCCCGACCGCACGGGCGAACCCGGTCCCACGCGACCAGAGCTTCTCCACGGCGACCACGAGGCCGATCCCGACCATGGCCGCGACGTTCATCATCCCGAAGACGGCCATCAGCGCCATCAGCGACCAGCAACAGCCGAGGCACGTGGTGCCGTGGTGCACCCCCGCACGCAGGTCCCGAAGCGCCCGGCGGTCCGCTCCGTATCGGATCAGCAGTCCGACCGGGTTGCGACACCGTCCCAGCGACCGCTCCTTGAACGGTGTGAGGGTGAAGGTGGCACCCACGGCGAACACCCCCGCCGCGAACAGCCGGGGAGCGGCGCCACCCACGGCCACCACGTGGTCCGCCCCACGTGCGAGGACCCAGGCGAGCACGCCGGAGGCAGCCCACAGCAGCAGGTAGCCGACGACGAACAGGCCACCGCGCCACCCGGGGCGGGAGCGCAGGTACCGCGACGCGAGTGGCGCCACCGACGGCAGCATCATCGCGGTCATCATCACGGCCCACATGACGAGGAAACCGGCGAGGGGCCGCCCCATCGTCCCCGGTGCGGTCCACATCCCCCGTGCCTGCACGACCGTCCACGCCGCCGCCACCAGCGCCACGGCCAGGACCGGGAGCATCCCGGCCCGCCGGGCGCCGGTGGCGGCCGCCACGGCCGCGCCCGCGTCAGGCTGCACGGCGCCCCCAGGTGAGGTGGTGCACGGGGGTGAGCTCGGCATGGCCGAGGTCGACGAACCCGTGCCGCTCGAGCAGGTCGTCGTAGGCGCTGCGGGGCAGCAGCTGGTCGTCGATCTGGGCCTCGAAGAACTGGATCCCCGCCATGAGCCGGCCGGGGACCGTGCGCAGGCCCTCGTCGGTCTCCGGGAACGGGAAGTCCGAGATCACGAACCAGCCGCCGGGCTCGAGCGCGTCGTGGACCCGCCGCGTCACCCGATCGATGTCGCGGCACTCGTGCATCGAGATGTTGTTGATCACCAGCGTCGCCGGCTCGTCCAGCGTGAACTCCTCCAGCGGGCTCTCCACCAGCTGGACCCGGTCGGCGACGCCGGCCTCCGCGACAGCGTCCTCGGCGAGCCCGATCGAGTGGGCGTCACCGTCGACGCCCACGACCTGGCACCCGGGATACTGCCGCGCGAGACGGACCAGACCGCGTCCGGCCCCGCACGCCGTGTCCACGATCCGGCTGCCCGCGTCCAGCCGCGCCGTGAGCCCGGGCACCTGCTCGAGCCCACCCGGGACGAGCCGCGTGTAGAAGGGCCGGCCGGACCCCGACACGCCCTCGATCCACTCGGGACTGCAGTCGTTCCACCAGAGCCGCTCGCCAGTGGGCAGCACCTCCTCGAACCGGTCGAAGAGCTCGTGCTGCTCGAGGACGGGGAACAGGCCGCCGACGTAGCCGGGCGCGTCCCGGTCCAGCAGCAGCGTGTCCATGTGCGGGGCCAGCCGAAAGCGGTCGTCCCCGTCGCGCTCGCACAGGCCGGCGGCGAGTGCCGACCGGCACCACACGCCCACGTAGAACGGGTCGTGCTCGGTGTGCGTCGCCAGTTCGTCGGCAGTCAACCCGCCGGACGCGTCGGCCAGCGCCGCGATGAGGCCGCTCCGCAGCCCGATCCCGATGGTGCGATG